>JABJJH010000279.1 GCA_018660965.1 Rhodospirillaceae bacterium
AAACCATGTGCGGACTGTCATACGGCTGCCTGATCGTCGCCTCGATTTGTCTGATCGGCGCTGGTGATAATCCGGTGCTTTTGATCGTTTTCGTTTGCGCGCAAGGGGCGGGCATTGGCGTCAACAGCATCGCGCGCCCGGTCGTGACCGCCGCTATTTTTGGGCGGCGTCATTTCGGCGGTATATCCGGCGCCATCGCCACGAATGTCACAATCGGAAACGCCTTGGCGCCCACCGCCGGGGCCTTGTTGCTTATCGCCGGTGGCTACGACGCCATATTGGCGACGGTTCTGGCGCTCATTGTCGGAGGAACCCTAGGTTTTGGGCTGGTCTTCGTGACGGGCAAACCCAAATCCGCCTAATGGCTCTTATTGTGTCGCGCTCGCATTACAGTCTTGGCTTCTTACAAACCGGTTAAATCTGCGGGGGGACCGGCGTCAGGACTGGTTTTCCGGCGAAATGCGCCTGGAGATTGTCGAGGACGAGATCGCCCATCGCGCGGCGCGTCTCATGGGTTGAACTCGCAATGTGCGGGGTCAGAATGACATTCTCCATCGCCATCAATTCTTCGGGAACGGTCGGTTCGGCGTCAAAGACGTCCAGCGCGGCTCCGGCGATTCGCTTTTCCTGCAACGCGGTGATCAGGGCGGGTTGATCGACGATGCTGCCGCGCGCGGTGTTGACGAGAAATCCGTTTGGACCCAGCGCGTCGAGTACCGGCCCGTCAACCAGATTGCGCGTCGTTTCGCCGCCTTGGCACGTGACCAACAGGATATCGCTCGCCTCGGCGAGGTCCGGCAGACTTGGGTAGGAACGATACGGCAGATCGCCCAAGGGCAAAATGTCATGGTAGCCGATATTGAGGCCAAAAACCTCCGCGCGCCGGGCGACTGCACGGCCGATGCGCCCGAGGCCAAGAATGCCGAGGCGTTTGCCGCGCACGGTGGTTCCCAGGTCCATGCGGCTTTGCAACCATTTGCCTGCACGCAGGTGGCGTTCCGACTCGCCGATCCGTCGCGGCGCCATCAAGATAAATGTCATGGCGAGATCGGCGACATCTCCGGTCAACACTTCGGGCGTATGGGTGACGATGACGCCGCGCGACTGTGCCGCGACGACATCGGTGGCGTCGTACCCGACACTGAACGACGTTATAATTTCGAGATTTTCCAGGCGATTGATCAGGTTCGCGTTGGGTCCCTTGGTGCCGCCCGCCAATACGCCTCGAATACGAGGGCCGACCTCGTTCAGCAGTTTTTCGGGGTCCGCCGCGTTTAGAAAATCGTGCAGGGTGTATTTCTTTTCCAGCGCCTCCAGCAAAAAAGGGGGCAATTGCGCAGAAAGTAGAAGATCAATCATGACTTCAATAACCCGCTAAATCCGACAGATCACCAAAGAACAACAGTGCAATCATGCCAATGACCATCGATAGACCTAAGAGAAAGTAAAGAAAAAGAGCGATTCGCTGTTTACGCTTTTGCCGGTCCCGCCGTGCTTGACGCTGCCGTCGGCGAATTGCGCCATCGTCCATTTCATGTTCGTTGCTCATTATTTAAACCTAAAGGATAATGCTCTATTGGTGAAATACTTAATTTTCGGGAATTTGAAAAAATCTGATATTTCAGGGCCGCTCCGGCTTGCTTTCATTCGGCGATGTCTGAAATGATCTACGCAATGTTCAAGGGCGGTCAATAAGTGTCGGATCTGGATCCTTGGCGGTTGATTATTTTATCAGGGGGAATTCGACATGCCGATAATTCAAGCTGAACGTCTGATCAAAATTGGGGAAACACTGCTGATCGCTGCAGGTTCCAGCGCGGAAGAAGCCGAGTGCGTCGCACGGCTTTGCGTTGGGTCCAATCTGGCGGGACACGATTCGCACGGCATCATTGCAATTCCTACCTACATCGACCGGGTGGAAAAAGGCCATATCGTGCCTGGCGCGCCTTTCGAAATCGAACAGGAAAGCGACACCACAACGGTCATCAACGGTAATTGGGGCTTTGGATTTTCGGTATCCGAACGCGCCATGAAAATGACCATTGAAAAAGCCCAACGCGGCAATGTCGCGGCGACGACTATTTACCAGCAAAGCCATGTGGGGCGGGTCGCGGCTTACCCGATCATGGCGGCGAAAGCGGGCATGATCGGCATGATGACGGCGGATTCAGGCCGCTCACCGAAATCCGTGGCGCCCTTTGGCGGCGCGGAGGGACGGCTTGGCACGAACCCGATCTGTTTCGCCATCCCTTCAAACCTGGACGGGACATTCTTCATCGATATGGCGACATCCGCCGTTGCCGCAGGGAAGGTCAAGTTGGCGTTGACGCGCGGGCAAAGTATCCCCGAAGGCTGGGTGGTCGACAAGGACGGCAAGCCGACGACCGATCCAAGTGATTTATCCGCTGGCGGCGTGCTGCTACCGTTGGGCGGGCCGGAAGGTCATAAGGGTTATGGGTTGTCGTCGATTGTCGAAATCCTTTCCGGAATTCTGACGGGGCTCGGTTTCGGTGTCGAACCAACGGGCAAACATAACGACGGCGTATTCATGGCCGCTTTCAAGGTGGACGCCTTCCGCTCGCTGGAGACGTTCAAGGAGGAAATCAGCGAATTCGCGCGCTATCTCAAAAGCACGAAGAAACAGGTCGGCGTTGAAGAAATCTACTATCCGGGTGAGTTGGAGCACTTACGCGCCATTGCGCGATCGCGCGATGGCGTCGAAATTGAAGATGCGACCTGGGAAAAGCTGAAAGCGCTCGGTGAAAAGTACAACGTCACGGCGCAACTGCCGCTCGACTAACGCTCGATTTCGAATAGCGACGCTGGAAAGGCGTTAACCGGCGGAGGTTAAAAGGGCAGGGACCCTTTAATCACCGTCCGGTACAGAATGCGCCGGTGTTTATCCATGTCGTAATTGGCGTCTGCGCGGTGCAACAGGCAACGATTGTCCCACATGACCAAATCGCCCGCGCGCCAATTATGGGTGTATACGAATTCAGGTTTGGTCGTGTGAGTCGCCAGTGAATCGAGCAGCGCCCGGCTTTCGGATTCGGGCATGCCTTCGATGTGCGACGTGTGCATGCCGACATAAAGCGTCTTTTTGCCGGTGCTCGGGTGTGTCCGCACCAGGGGGTGGGTCACCGGTGGCCGGTCCCGGATTTCGGCTTCCGTGGCTGGCGCGTTCCCGGTATTGCGCCGACTGGCTTCCCAGCTATGCACGACACGAAAATTCGCGATGCGCTGTTTGGTTTCCTCGGGCAATGTTTCATAGCCGCGCCGCGTGTTGGCGAAAAGCGTGTCACCGCCAGCAGGCGGCAATTCAATCGCGTGCAGCAGCGTCGCCAGCGACGGAACCGCGTGATACGACTTGTCCGTGTGCCAGTGATAGTTGCCGGTCGTATACGGCTTCGAGGTCGGCTTCCCACTAGGGTCCAGATTGTTGACGATATGAACCGGCGGAAGTATTTTGCCGCTTGGCGTGCGGTGAACGTGATCTTCCGGTTCGCCAAAATATTTGGTGAAGGCTAGTTGTGCGTCTTTCGTCAGATTTTGATTGCGGAAGACCAGAACGTGGTGGTCCAGGAACGCATCGAGAATTTCATTGATCGTTGTCGCGTTCAACGCTTCCGAAAGGTTCAGCCCTTCGATTTCAGCGCCCATCAATTCGCCCAGGGGCCGAATGTCGTAAGCGCGGCCCGGCGCAGCGTTCACATGTGCATCCACGGTTTGTCATTTCCAAATCATCAAAAGAGTCTGCGCGTAAATTATGGGGGAAGGTCAGGGCTAATCAAGTGCTCTTAGGTTGTTGGTGAAATTATGTCCGGACAAACCGGCGGATATGGTTGACGCGCGGTGAAGTCACGGCGGATAGTAAGTACCTCGATAAAGTGGCCAACGATAATGATGCGCGTTAGTGAACACGGGGGTGGGGTTTATGAATTTTGATTTTTCCGATGATCAACGAATGTTACGCGACCAGGCGAGGAAATTTCTGACGGAGCAATCGCCGCCGCGGACGGTTCGAAATGTACTGGAGGACGACGCCAAGGCCTATGACGACGTGTTGTGGGGCGACATGGCGGCGCTTGGAT
>JABJJH010000572.1 GCA_018660965.1 Rhodospirillaceae bacterium
ACGCGGGTGGCACACCGACACGTCCTACACCGAAGAACCGGCCATGGCGTCCCTGCTGTACGCGCTTGAAACACCGTCCGACGGTAGTGGACACACCCAATTCGCCGACACGACCGCCGCCCACGACGCATTACCCCATGACATGCAGCGCCGGATTGCGGGTTTGAAGGCGGAACATATCTACGAGCACGACCACGAACATTTCAGTCCCAGTGACGCCCAGCGCAAAACCTTGAAAGGCGCCATCCACCCCATCGTGCGCACCCATCCGGACACCGGGCAGCGCGCATTGTACCTTGGGCCCATTATGACCAAGCGCGTTGTCGGCATGGAAGTGGCGGAAGGCCAAGCGTTGTTGGACGAATTGCATGCCCATGCGCTGGCCCCGGCGTTCGTGCACACCCATGAATGGCGGGACGGCGATTTGCTGATCTGGGACAACCGTTGCACCTTGCATCGCGCGCTGCCCTATGACGACAAGACCCGCATCCGGCACATGCACCGGACCACGGTGTGTGGCGACCGTCCGGTTTAGGACGCCAACGACTTAAGGCGCCGTAATGCATCTTCGGCGAGCAGCCGGGTCAAATCGCCCGCCCCTACCTCAACACCAAGGGACGCCGCCTGCCCCGACCAGAGCGAGGTGAAATCGGTCGAGCCTTGGGCTTCGGCCTTCGCCTTTAATGGGGCCAGCGCGCCACCGGCGGTTGGAAAGGCCGGGGCGGCGTCGGACATGGGCCCGGCTTCGCGCATAAGCCGGTTCATGATGCCCCGCGCCGGGCGCCCGGAAAACAGATTGGTCAAGGCGGTGTGATCGTCGCGCGCCTCGATCAGGGCGGCGCGGTGCAAATCGCTGACCAGCGATTCCGGGGTGAACAGATACGCCGTGCCGATTTGCGCGCCCGCCGCGCCAAGCGCGAAGGCGGCGGCGATTCCGCGCCCATCGGCGATGCCGCCCGCCGCGATCACGGGCACATTGACGGCGTCAACGACCTGGGGCACCAACGCCATGGTTCCCACCTGCGTCGCGATATCATCGCTCAGGAACATGCCGCGATGACCGCCCGCCTCGCTGCCCTGGGCGATGATCGCGTCGCAGCCGTTCGCCTCCAGCCAGCGCGCTTCGGCGACGGTGGTCGCCGAACTCAACACCACGCACCCCGCCGCCTTGACGCGGTTCAGCAGAGCGGCTTCGGGAAGCCCGAAATGGAAGCTGATGACGTTGGGTTTCATCTCCACCATAAGATCACACATGGCGTCGTCGAACGGCGCGCGGTTCACCGCCGGAGCGGAAGCGTTCGCATCGAGCCCGAGCTCGGCGAAATACGGCGCCAGGCCCGCTTTCCACGCGGCGTCCTTCGCCAGATCAGGGTCGGGCGGCGTGTGGCAGAAGAAATTGACGTTGAACGGTTTGCCGGTTTGTTGGCGGATGACGCCTATTTCAGCGCGCGCCTTGTCGGGATCAATCGTGGCGCAAGGCAACGATCCCAAGGCCCCGGCCTCGCACGCCGCGACGGCCATCGCGGAGCCGGTCGATCCCGCCATCGGCGCCTGGATGATCGGAACCTCCATCCCAATCAGATCGAGTAAACGACGGTTCGGCCACATTGCGCTCTCCTAAAATCGAATTTAATCGATAATAGAACAGGCGCGGGGTTTACGAAACGCCGAAGGCGCCAGTGTCCTGGTCGTGAATCATACTAGGCAGGCGGCGCCACCCGTTTCAGGAATCCGATCACCGAGTCGGCGAAAATGTCGTTGCGGTCCCCGGCGACCATATGGGCCGCGTTCTCGACGTTAACATATTCCGCGTGCGGGCACTGCTTGAGGAAGCTTTGCGCGCCCTCTTCGCTCAACACGTCGGACAAACCGCCCCGAACGAGCAGCGTTGGCAGCGTCAACTGGTCGGCGCATTTGGTCAACCGTTCGCGGCGTGAGCCGTCATTGTTCAATTGAGCGCGGCGCGCGGGGTCCCAATGCCAGCGATACTTGCCACCCGCACCCAAGCGAACGTTTTTCGCCAAACCATCCAGATTACGCGGACGTTTCCGGTGCGGTTGGTAATTGGATATCGCCTCGGCGACTTCTTCCAGCGAATCGAACCCATCCGGCTTTTGGGCCATGAATTCTTGAATTTTTTTCCGGCCTTCCGGTTCTGTTTGCGGCGCCATGTCCACCAGCACCAACGCGGCGGCGGCGATCGTCTCTTCGCCGACAGCCACCAAACTAATGCCGCCGCCCATAGACGCCCCCACGAGTATGGGCTTGTCTTCGCCCAGCGCCCGGGTCACCGAACGCAGGTCCTCGACCATGAAGTCGGGGCCATAGGCGTCCGAATCCGCCCAGTCAGAATCGCCATGGCCGCGCGCGTCGAAGGCGACCGCATGGTAACCGGCCGCACCCAAGGTCTCGCCCGCACCCTTCCAGGCGTGACGCGTCTGCCCCCCACCATGCATTAACGCCACCAACCGTCCATTGGGATCACCCCAGGTGTCGCCCGCGATCATGACGCCGCCGGCGCCGACCCATTTGTGCTTCGGAACCGGCGTCCCCGGCAATCGCTCTCCTGCACTCATCTTTCGCAATTCCTTTGAGTTGTATGTGTCCGGACTTTTGACCGCAGTATATTAATGCCTCCACCGGATTAGTCGAGACCCGATGGCGATTGCCGTGAAACCGGTCACTGGCGTTTTGTGTTCTGTTGGGCAATTCTGACAATCTGGTTCCCTTCAGGAGATTTAGCCCATGACCGACAACACACTCGAAAATCCGGTATTAACGCGCATGGCGGCGGGCGAAGTCGCCATGGGCATGAACATCCGCCTGTCGCGGACCGGCGACGTCGCGCGGATCGCCAAGGCGTCCGGCCACGACTTCATCTTCATTGACACCCAACATTCGCTGTTTTCCGTGGAAAGCATCGGCCACATGGCGCAAACCGCTCTGGGATGCGGGGTCGCGCCCTTCGTGCGTGTGCGCG
>JABJJH010000573.1 GCA_018660965.1 Rhodospirillaceae bacterium
ACCATCCATCGCTTCCAGGCCAAGCAGGTGGTTCTGGCCACTGGCGGCTGCGGCCGGATTTATTTTTCCTGCACGTCCGCGCATACCTGCACCGGCGACGGCGGCGGCATGGCGTTGCGTGCCGGACTGCCCATGCAGGATATGGAATTTGTGCAGTTTCATCCCAGCGGCATTTACGGATCAGGTTGCCTGATTACCGAAGGCGCGCGCGGGGAAGGCGGTTACCTGACCAACAGCGAAGGCGAACGCTTCATGGAGCGTTACGCCCCATCGGCGAAGGATCTGGCCAGCCGCGACGTGGTCAGCCGATCCATGACGATGGAAATCCGCGAAGGCCGCGGTGTTGGCGGCCGAAACGATCATATCCATCTGCATCTGGAGCACCTGGACGCCGCCGTCATCATGGAGCGGCTGCCGGGCATCGCGGAGACGGCGCAAATTTTCGCCAATGTCGATATCACCCGCGAACCAATCCCGGTCATTCCGACCTGTCACTACAACATGGGCGGCGTGCCGACCAACTTCCACGGCGAAGTCGTCACCTTGAAGAATGGCGAACCCGACACCGTGGTGCCGGGCCTGATGGCGGTCGGCGAAGCGGCCTGCGTGTCAGTGCACGGCGCCAACCGGTTGGGGTCCAACTCACTGCTCGATCTGGTCGTCTTCGGTCGCGCGGCGGCGAACCGATGCGCCGAAACGGTCGATACAACCGAAGCGCACAAGCCATTGCCAGCGGATGCGGGCGACAACGCGCTCGACCTTCTGGACCGGATGCGCCACGCGGATGGCGGCACGCCGACGGCGGAACTGCGAGCAGGTATGCAGGATATCATGCAGAACAACTGCGCGGTGTTCCGCACCGGCGAGGTCATGAACGAGGGCGTCGCCAAGATGGCCGAACTGGTGAAGGGCGTTTCCGACATCAAGGTTTCCGACCGCTCGATGGTCTGGAATTCGGACCTTGTCGAAACCCTGGAACTGCAGAACCTGTTATCGCAAGCGGTTGCGACCATGGAATCGGCGGCGAACCGGGACGAGTCACGCGGCGCCCACGCCCGCGACGACATGCCCGACCGGGACGACGACAACTGGATGAAACATACCGTGACGTGGGTCGATGCCGATTTCAACGCCAAGATCGACTACCGTCCGGTGCACAGCTACACGCTAACCGATGAGATTGACTACATTCCGCCGAAGGCGCGCGTGTACTAAGCAATCATTCCAATCACTCGACAAGTCGGCAAGAAACGCAGCTTGATGTCAAAGGGGAATATCGATGGCCGAATTTTCGCTTCCCGCAAATTCGACGGTTAAACAGGGCAAGGACTGGCCCGCGCAATCCGGCGCCGGCAAGACGCAATCCTTCCGGATTTACCGGTGGACGCCTGAAGACGACAAAAATCCACAGGTCGACACCTACACCATCGACACCGACGATTGTGGTCCGATGGTTCTGGACGCGCTTATCAAGATCAAGAGCGAGATCGACCCGACCCTGACGTTCCGCCGGTCCTGCCGCGAGGGCATCTGCGGATCCTGTGCGATGAATATCGACGGGACAAACACCCTAGCCTGCACCAAATACATTTCGGATGTGAAAGGCGACGTGAAAATATATCCGTTGCCGCATATGGAAGTTGTGAAGGACCTGGTGCCCGACCTCAACAAAGCCTACGCGCAATTGGCGTCGATTGAGCCATGGATGAAAACTGAATCGCCGCCGCCACCTGATCGCGAGCGCCTGCAATCGCCCGAAGACCGTAAAAAGCTGGACGGCTTGTACGAATGCATTTTGTGCTTCTGCTGCTCCACCTCTTGCCCAAGCTATTGGTGGAATGGCGACCGGTATCTGGGCCCGGCCATTTTGTTGCAGGCCTATCGCTGGATCGTGGACAGCCGCGACGAACATACCGGCGAACGTCTGGACGATCTGGAAGATCCGTTCCGTCTGTACCGGTGCCACACCATCATGAATTGCACCAAGACCTGTCCAAAGGGGTTGAACCCGGCCAAGGCGATCGCCGAAATCAAAAAATTGATGGTCGAACGGCAATACTAGTGGCGCAACCGAAACGGATGGTTCCCATCCGTTTCGATCAGTTGCCCCACCAGATCAATATGTTCGTGGGCTGATTCACGAAAGGCTTGGGAACCAAGTGTTTCGATCAGACCACTAGCGGCGCAACCGAAACGGGGCCTATCCACATGGATATCCGCAAGACCGTCATGGTGACCGAAACCGTATTGGCGGAATCGGGCAAGGCGACGCCGACGCCAATTCATCGCGTCGCCGCCATCGTCGTGTTTCGCAACCCGTTATCCGGCCAAGGCCATGTCGAGGATTTAACGCCGCTGTTCGAGATTGGCGCGGCGATTGGCGAGAAAATGTCGGCGGACGCCGTCGCCCTGCTTGGCGGCGCGCCGGTCAGCTATGGCAAGGCCGCCATTATCGGGGCCGCCGGCGATTTCGAACATGGCGGCGCGGTTCTGCATCCTCGGCTGGGCAAGCCAATGCGCGCGGCGGTCGATGGCGGCAAGGCGCTGATCCCGTCCAATGTAAAGGTGGCGGCGCCGGGCGCGGTGATCGACGTCCCGCTGGGTCACAAGGACGACCCCTGGTCGTTCGATCATTTCGACACCATGTCGATCTGCATTCCCGACAGCCCAAGGCCGAACGAGATCATGATGATAATGGCCTTCGCCGATGGCGGCCGCGCAAACCCGCGCGCCGGCTCCACCCCCGCCACCTAAGACGCATTGGCGCCATTCACACCAAACCGATTGGCGCTTTCGTCATTCCCGGTCCCGGCCTAAAACGAATGCACACCTGCACGCATCCCCGGAGCGCCTCCCATGTATCTGCCGCCCGCCTTTGAAATCGAAGATCGCGACTCGCTATACGCCATAATCCGCGAAAACAATTTTGGAATCCTGACCAACCAGGTCGAAGGCGCGCCTTTCGCCACTCATCTGCCGTTCATGGTCGAAGGCGATTGCCTGGTCGCGCATATGGCCCGCGCCAACCCGCAATGGCGCGCCTTTGGCGACGGCGCCCCCGCGCTGTGCGTTTTTCAGGGACCGCACGCCTATATCTCACCATCCTGGTATGATTCGAAGGACATGGTGCCGACGTGGAATTACGTTGCGGTGCACGTGCGCGGGACGCCGCGCATCATTGACGACCCGGCCGCCGCCTACGCCACCCAACAGCGATTGGTGGCGGCGCAGGAATTAAACCTGCCGGAGCCCTGGCGGCTGGAAAACGAAGACCGCGCGCGTATCGACGGGCTGCTTCGATCCATCGTCGTGTTCGAAATTCCCATTGACCAAATCCACGGTAAGGCGAAGATGAACCAGAACAGGACGTTGGCCGACCGGCGCGGCGCCATCGCGGGGTTGCGCGAAACCGGCGCGGCGGGCAACGCCGCGGTCGCGGAGTACATGGCCCGGCAAGACGCAGAAAAGGACATAACGTGACGAACAAGAAAAAAGCTTACAAAGATTTTCGCAGCAACCGATGGTTCGGCAGTCAGGATGTGCGCGGCCACGGTCACCGGTCGCGCGCCATGCAAATGGGCTACAGCGCCGACGATTGGAGCGGCAAGCCGGTCATCGCCATTATCAACACCTGGTCCGACATCAACCCTTGTCATGGGCATTTCAAGAACCGGGTCGAGGACGTCAAACGCGGCGTGTTGCAGGCGGGCGGGTTTCCGCTGGAATTGCCCGCGATGTCGCTGGCCGAAGTGTTCGTCAAGCCGACGACGATGCTCTACCGCAACATGCTGGCCATGGAATGCGAAGAACTGCTGCGCAGCCACCCGGTCGACGGCGCGGTTTTGATGGGCGGTTGCGACAAGACCGGCCCCGGTCTGTTGATGGGCGCCATCAGCATGAACATCCCCGCCATCTTCATGCCCGCCGGTCCGATGAATTCCGGATATTGGCGCGACAAGCCATTGGGCAGTGGTTCCGATTCCTGGAAGTACTGGGACGAATTGCGCGCCGGGAACATCACCGAAGAAGACTGGGGCGAAGTCGAAGCGGGCATCGCTCCCTCACCCGGCCATTGCATGACCATGGGCACCGCCAGCACCATGACGTCGATCGCCGAAACCATCGGCATGACCCTGCCCGGCGCGGCGTCGATCCCCGCCACCGACGCCAACCACCCGCGCATGGCCGCCGCGTCCGGCCGCCGCGTGGTCGAGATGGTGTGGGAAGATTTGAAACCAAGCGACATTCTGCAGCGGCAATCCTTCATCAACGCCATCGCGGCGGCCATGGCGATGGGCTGTTCGACGAACGCCATCATTCATCTGGTCGCCATCGCCCGTCGCGCCGGACACGATGTCGGGCTTGATGACTTCGAAGACCAAAGCCGCCGCGTCCCGGTGATCGCCAATATCCGGCCCAATGGCGACAAATATCTGATGTACGACTTCTACCGCGCAGGCGGGTTACGGGCGATGTTGAACCGCATCGAGCCTCACCTCGACGGCGCCTGCCTGACCGTCAACGGCAAGACGTTGGGCGACAACATCGACGGCGCCCTCGTGCACGACGAAGACGTCATCCGCACGGTGGACAATCCCATTTGTGAATCCGGGGCATTGGCGGTGTTGAAGGGCAATCTGGCGCCCAATGGCTGCGTCATGAAGGTGTCCGCGCTCGATGAACGGTTCCTGAAACACACCGGCCCGGCGCTGGTGTTCGACAGCTACCCCGACATGAAGGCGGTGATCGACAGCGATGATCTTGACGTTACCCCGGACACGGTGCTGATCCTGCGCAACGCCGGGCCGCAAGGGGGGCCGGGCATGCCGGAATGGGGCATGTTGCCGATCCCCGGCAAGCTCGTGAAACAGGGCGTGCGCGACATGATGCGTATCTCCGACGCCCGCATGAGCGGCACCAGCTACGGCGCCTGCGCCCTGCACGTCACGCCGGAAGCCTATATCGGCGGGCCGCTGGCTCTGGTTCGCAATGGCGACATGGTGTCCGTGGATGTCGACAAACGCTCCTTGACGCTCGACATATCGGACGCGGAAATGGCGCAACGCCGCGCCGCCTGGACGCCGCCGCCCGTGCGCTACGAACGCGGCTACGGCTACATGTTCTCCAACCACATACGCCAGGCCGACGAAGGCTGCGACTTCGACTTCCTGAGCACCGATTACGGCGCCCCCGTCGAAGAACCCGCGATCTTTTGACCGCATGAACCAGTATTTATTCCATAAATAGGAATAAATATTGACATCGGCGACGATTTGTCGTATATAATTCGCCATCAACGGCGCCCGTGCGCGTTGATTTTGCAGGAGCGCCGCCGCGCCATGGGTACGATCCGTATATTTTTTATGCTCGCGGTTGCGGTTACGGGCCTCGCCCAGACGCTGCCCGCCTTGGCGCAAGATCAGAAACATGACTGGAAGCTATCCGAAATCCTCGGCTGGTATGATTTGCTCGGCGGAGACACGAGCGTAAACGTCGAACTCCATATGGAAAAAGACGCCATCACGGATTTCATCGGCAGTCCGCCAACATGGATAAAAAACCGGGGCCGGTTCGAGAAAATAAATCGTAACCAATTCGTCCTCATTCCTATCGAATTGACCAACGAGAAAGGGAGTGATTTTTTAAACTATAACATGAATTATCGGAATTGGCCGGCCTTTATACGGATTGAAATGACAGAGCTGCATAGACTCGCACCTGGAAAACGGTCCGTGATTAGGCTTTGTTATTTTTTGTCGCTGGCGGAAGCCCACACCCGTGAAAATCGATGCCTTGGGTCGGCTTACCGCCCCATTGGTCCGCGACATGAAAAACCAGAAAGCAATTAGGGTGCAGCGTTCGTCTGGAGTTCTTCAGGAAAAGAGATTTCGCTATGGCAACAATTCGAATTTTTTTAATGCTCATAATTGTAGGGTTCATTGGAATGCCCCCCGCCCACGCGCAAACGCATGACTGGAAACTTTCCGAAACCTTTGGGTGGTATGGTCTAAGTTACGGTGACCTATGGCTGAAAGTCGTGCTCCATATAGACAATAATTCCATCACCGATTTTATCGATAGCCCTTCGATCTGGTTAAAAACTCGAGGCCGGTTCGAGAAAATTAGCTGGAATCAGTTTATCCTAATTCCCGCCGAAATGACCGACGCGAAAGGAATCAATCTTTTGGCCAACAAGGCTTGGTCCCTTTTTGCGAGAGTTGAATTGCCGGAGAATAAATATCCTCATCCGGGAATACGAGCCGGCATTAAGGTCTGTCATTTTTTGTCGCTGGCGGCAGCGCGCGCATCCACGAAGGATTGTCTTGGGACGTCTTACTCTCCCATCGATCCGCCGTTCAAATAACCGATTAATTAATTTGATTAGGGAAGTGTAATAGACATGCCCATTGACCTTACAAAAAGGGGCGCCTGCATGAAAACAATTCGTATTTTAATTATTCTCACGGTCTTGGGAATCCCCACAACGCCGCCCACCTTGGCGCACGACGGGATGCATGACTGGAAACTCTCCGAAATCCTCGGCTGGTACTACGACATTGATCGCACTAAGGAGACTTTCATTTATGGCCACTTGGAGTCCAACACATTCACGGAATTCTCTAGCGGCCCTGAAGCCCGGAAAATATGGCGAGGGCGGTTCGAAAAACTGAGCCGAAATCAGTTCGTTCTGATATCCACAGAATTGACCAACGAGAAAGGAAACGACCTTTTGAAAGAGGGTTGGTTAGGCTTTGTGCGGTTCGAAATACCATGGCAATCCGATTTCAGCCCGGGAAGACGGCCCGATATTACACTCTGTTTCTTCTTATCGCTGACAGAAGCCCGCACGCTCGGGAGAAGCTGCAGTGGAAGTTATTACAGCCCCACGTCTAAACCGTTTCAGTAACACGCAACCTAAACGCCACCGATAGCGCATGGCGCTCTTCGGTTTTAACCGGCCCGTTCCTTGTGGAGCGGGCTTTTTTTATGTCCACGACGAACACAGAAAGGACCAATTCCATGAAACGTAAACCGATTAACCTGACGCCTTTAACCAACGGCGATTTCGACGACGCCTATTTTGACCATCTGAAAAACTTCGAAGGTGTTGTCAAAAGAATCCACACCGACGGCCTCGGGGTTCCCACAATTGGAATGGGGACCGCGCTGGCCGTTCGCATCACAAACAAAAAATTCCAACTCAGAAAGGATCTCGACGCCCGAATTGACCGCGCCACCCGCAATAATTACAAATTGACCGAGCCCGAGCGCCAGCGGCTCCAGGACGCCGTCGATGCGCTCAACGCCGGAAACCCCGCCAAGGCCAAGAAGCTGATCCCGCCCTATGACGCGAATGAGGGAAATACCCCGAACCTGCGGCAAGCCAACAACAAGTTCGGCTTCACCATCGATGACGAGGGCATGCGAGCGGTCGCGCGACCGGACATGGCGAGCGCGCGCGATGCGGCGTGGAATGGCGTCGCGGCGGCGGCCAAGGATTCCGGATGGTCAGCGGCGGAAATTGGCGCCTATAAAAAACAATTCTACGCCTCCAGGGAAATGATCGCCCTAGCGTCCATCAAGTACAATCTTGGAAACAACGCCAAACTTCCAAAAACAAACCGCCACATCGTCAATGGCGACCGCGCCGGCGCCGTCTACGAAATCGAAATCCGCACCAACGGGAACAAAACCCCGGGCCACGCCAACCGGCGCGTGACGGAGGCCAAATTCTTTGCCGATGGCATGAACGGCGCCGACAGGACCGCGCTGGCGCGCCATGTCGCGGCGAACCCCCAGGAATACGAGGAATACGCCAAGCGATTTACGAGCGTCGTTGAAAAGTCGGCGACTGCGGGATCGCTCAAGCCCGCTTCACCCTCCGACGCCCCCGAAACCGGCGCGCCGGAAACCCCGGCGCCGCCAAGCGGTGTACCGGAAGGCGAAACGGTCGGCGCCAGTCTCGGTGACAATCCCGCCAACCCCGGCGACTCCGATAACTCCGACGCACCCGAATCTCTGTCCTTCACGCCGGAACAGCAAGCGCTGAAGGCGGCGTTGCTTCAGGATGACGGGCCCGCCGCCGATCTTATGGTCAAGGACCCCGCCCACTGGACCGAGGGCGAGTTCCAGT
The DNA here is from genome assembly GCA_018660965.1 of Rhodospirillaceae bacterium. Taxonomy (GTDB): domain Bacteria; phylum Pseudomonadota; class Alphaproteobacteria; order UBA8366; genus JABJJH01. The sequence goes on from JABJJH010000573.1 coordinate 8,135, forward strand.
TGGCGAAACGTGAAACCGCACGTCTGCGACCGGGGTCGGAGCGCACCAATCTGGACGCGATGGCCACGGCCTTTCTGGTCGATAAATATGGCGACGGCCCGGCCCGGCTCGACGCCACGGGGCGCATGATCGACCCCCAACCCATCAACCCCATCAACGAAGTTCCCATCGACGCGACTGCACCGGGCGGCGGATCCCTTCGGGACGAGATGACCCGTATCGCCGATGTGGTCGCCAACACCGCAAGAGTCGAGGGGGCCAGCCCCGCCGTCGCCGCGCTGCAGAACGGGCTCAATATCCTCGACGAACACACGACGGCAGCGGAACGGCAAAACGGGGGCGGGCAAAAGGCCAAAACCGTCAAGCCGTTCCCAAAACTGAAATCCACGCTTTTAAGGATCGACGGAGTCCCCGGCTCGCGCACGCGCCAGGCGTTCAGGGCTGCCGCCGCGCTGTTGGGTGCGCCGAAGGTGGAGGAAGGTCTGGCGCTCGGCCGGTTCGCCAAATTCGCCCGCAACGCCACCGCCGGGCGCCCTGCTGGCGATGTAAAATCGGTGGTTCAGGGAACCTTCGCGCCGTTGTTTCGGTCGCCGGAAAAGCCCCGTCCGGTGGCGGGTGCGGAAGAAGACTTAGCCTTTCAGGCCACGGTCAACGATCTGGGCGAAGAGGTGTTGGGCGGGCCGAAATTCACCCCCATCCGCGAGGACGGCGACCTGGGCCCCAAGACCGAAGGCGCCTTCCGCACCGTCCTGCCCGCCGCCGGGGCGACGCGCTTCACCACCCGCCTCGGCCAGAACCTCGGCTTCCTCGATCTCGATAAACCAGACGGGTTTGCCTGAACGGCGGACAAGAAAATGGCGCGGCCAAAAACCCGGTCCGCGCCATTTTCCAGCTTGGAGACTGTTTGATTTAGCCGAACAGACCCAAAATCGCCCGTTCGCTTTGCGCGGCCAGACCCAGCGCGTTATTGCCCAGCGCCTGTCGCGTTTGAAGGGAGAGACGGTTCGCGGCTTCTTCATTCAAATCGGCATCGGTTAACTTCGCCGCGCCGGATTCCAGCGTGTTGGCCAGATCTTCGGTAAAGTTGATCCGGGTTTGCAACGCCGAGGAATTGGACGCCAAGGTCGCGGAACTGGTGCGCACGGTGTCGACCGCCGTCGAGGCCTGGCTCAAGGCCGCCTCAATGCCCGCGTCGGTGGAGAAATCCGCCGTCGTGAAGCCCAGCCCCGCAGCGCTGGAGTCGATGCCCTGGACGGTGTCCGTACTCGACCCATCCTCGTTCAACACGATTTCCAGATCGTCCGGAGACGACTGCACCAGATTGGTGCCGCCGAACCCGGAATCCTGCGCGATGCCGTTAATCTGATTGGTGACTTCGTTGAACTGATCTTGCAACGCAGCGCGTTGGGTCGGATCGCTGGTGTTCTGGGCCGCCGTGGCGAGCCCGCGCGCCTGTTCCGCCAG
>JABJJH010000359.1 GCA_018660965.1 Rhodospirillaceae bacterium
CCGTCGCGCGACGCGGCGCGGACGCCCTGTGGCCGGATTTAACCGCGCGCCAGGCGGGCCTTTAAATTTTGGTTTTATCTTCGAATGGACTTTGACATGAGTGACGCGATAACGCCGGTTAGACGAAGACGCGCCACAACAGGCTGAGGCCGCCGATCAAGATGACGATCTCGATGAATTTGGTGTGAACGGTGAGGTCCATCCGCGTCACGATCCATCGTGCGATGAAAGCGCCCGGCGCCATGCAGGCGCCCATGAGGAAGCCCGCCAGCGCCAATTGGATATCCAGAATCTCGAAGGCGCCGAACATCCCGATTTTCACTAGCGACGTGCCGACATGGACGACCGCCTTTCCCGCGATCAGCGCCGGACCCACCAATCCCGCGCCAAGAAGGGTGGCCGCGACGACGGCTCCGGTGCCGCTTAAATTACCCGCCAGGACGCCGTAGCCACCGCCAACGATGGCGATCCCTCGCGTCTGCAGGTGCAGACGACGGCTTTCCATGAAGCGTCGCATGGGAATGTAGAGGACGAGGAAGGCGCCGAGAACGCCATAGAGCGCTTTCGCCGACAGCATGGAGTAAATGCTCGCCCCCAGGATGGCGCCAGGTATGGCGGGCAGCAGGAACGCCATCGAAATCTTGGACTCCATATGGTGGCGAAACGCGAAAACCCGCGAGCAATTACTCAGCAAGCCGGAAACGGCCATCAGCGGAACCACGGCCTTAACGCCGACGATGGGAACAAGAAGGGGGACGATCATCAACCCCGCGCCGCCGCCGCCAATGCCGCCCAGGGTGGAGGCGAATAACGCCACGGCCCCAATCAATACAAACGAAAGGAGGCTTACCTCGGACAGAAGAAAGGGCTGTTCCATCGTGAGCCTCTATCGCCTATTCGTTTTGAAGGAGCTCCAACAAGGTCGCGTTGAAGGCCTCCGGCGTTTCATACATGACCCAATGGCCCGCGCTCGGGATGATGCGAAAATCCGTATTCGGCTGAATCAGCCGGAACAGCTTTTCGCGTTCCGAGGTCTGGCCGTAATTGGAGGCGTCCTCGCCGCCATGAATTGAATCCATCGTCGCCTTGATGCTGGGAAGAGTCCGGCGGAGCGCGTCGGTCACCGCGATCTGGCGGCTTTTCGTGCGCGCGCGATTGACGGATTCAATTTGCAGATAAATCGCTAAATCGTCAATTTTATCTGGGTTGGCGAACATAAGGGCTGCGAGATTTTGCCGGTGCCGTTCCAGCTCGTCCGTGGGCTGCGCCGTCTGGTGGGTTTTCTTCAGCACGACGTTCTTTTGTATGGTAATGCCCAGACCGCCCGGCGCCACCAGAACCAGCCTGTCGTTGCGCTCGCCCTGTTGCGCGGACACATGACCGCCGATCAATCCGCCGAAGGAAAAACCGGTTAGATGAAAACGCGCGGGCGCCGGCAAAATGGCGTCGAGGCCATCGCTGATGATTTTCGCGATTGAATCCGCGTCATAAGGCGCGGGAACCGTGGCGGAATCGCCAAGCCCCGGTATGTCGGGAACATAGAGGCGGTAATGCGCGCCCAACGGCAGGATGTTGCGAAGCCAATGCCGCCACGATCCATAGCCGCCATGCAACATCACTAATGGCGGGCCGTCTCCCCACATGCGCCAGACCATTTCACCGTCGCCGCAGGGCGTGGTGGCGCGTTCCGCGCTGTCTTCAAAAAATGCTTCTATCTCGGCGGGTTCCAGCCCGGAGTCGAAGATCGATTTGGCGTCGTGCATGGGAGCGTCCAGTCTATAATTAATCCATCCGGCAGGCGTCTGGCAGCGTGTCCGGGTTGATTGAGCATTCCGGGTCCAGTGGCGTTTCGTCCAGCACGGCGTAGATATTTTCGACCGCCATCGTCGCCATGCGCGTCAGCGCTTCCGCCGTGATGCCCGCGATATGCGGGGACACCATGATGTTGTCCAGAGAGAATAACGGATGGTCCTTCGCCGGGGGTTCGGTTTCGAAAACGTCCAGCGCGGCGCCGGCGATCTTGTTGTCGCGCAGGGCTTCGTAAAGCGCGTCCTCGTCGATGATGCCGCCGCGCGCCGGGTTGTTCAGATAGGCGGTGGGCTTCATCTTGCCGATGAGGGCGGCGTCGAACATGTGTTTGCTCTCGGGCGTCAGCGGCGAATGGATGCTGATCACGTCGGCGTCGGCGACGAAGTCCTCGACGCTGGCGACGCGGGTGACGCCTTCCTTTTCGAACACGCTGTCGGGCAGGTAGGGGTCGACGACCGAAATCTTGACGCCGAAAGGTTTCAACAACCGGGCGAAG
>JABJJH010000578.1 GCA_018660965.1 Rhodospirillaceae bacterium
CGTCGTATTGCCCCGCCAGCTCGAAGGCACGGCGGATTTGCCCGTCCCCATCGGTGTCGTACAGGATGCCGCCGCCCACCGCCGGGGCGCCGCGCTCCAGACATTCGACCAGATTTTCGTCCGCGCCGGGCACGCCGGTCCAGCCTTCCTGCAGAAACACGCAGGGCTGAATATCCATCGCCCAGGCGAATTCCTTGCGCAATTGCTCAACCGCCTCGAACCCCTGCAACCCGACATTGGGGTCCACCTCGACCTGGGTCCGCATATGGGTGACGCCGTGCAGCAGCGATTGTTCGATGGTGGCCCTGGCGCGCGCGTAGATATCTTCCGGCGTGAAGGTGTGCTTGATCGACGCGGTGCGATTCATATGATCGCGGATCATCCGGTTGGGCTGGTGCGGCGCACGGTCGAACAACATCGCCTTGTCGAGGTGAAAATGGCTCTCGACAAGACCGGGCGAGACCAGCTTGCCGCCGAGGTCCTGTTCCGGGCCGTCCGCGTCGAGGGCCGGTTCCAGAGCTGCGATCTTGCCGTCCACGACGCCGATATCGACGGGCGGCGCATCGGCGCCCGCAGTTGAAAGCCTCGCGTTCCGAAGAATAAGATCCAACGCCATCGGATAACCCTCCCCAATTTCCCCCTGAAATCCCGCGCATAGTATGGCACGTATTATCACCCGGGAAAGCGGCGAAACCTTAAAAGGCGAGGGGGGGGATTTAGATATTTGTTTCGTTATCGAAAATTGGTCTCGGCGTCGTCATGCGCCATGCCGTTTATTAAGGGCTAAGCGGAAGTCGATTGGAAACGCCGGTGAGTCCGAGATTGGCCAGGAACGGACTCCCCTCGGAGATTGCGCGAGCTACGAGCAGACTGATATCTGCAGGACGACGCTGGCGCTCGTTACTAGCCTTAATCTGATTGTTTTCTGCCGACGACGACCCAGGTTGTTGCTGCGTAAGAGCGACGACCGTCTTCCTCTCCATCCAAGTAGGCCCGCCTAACGGCGTCTTTGACGCGTTGACGCATCTCCGGTGCCGCCTTCCTAAGATAGGCGGGTATGGGACCGTCTTTGCCGTCAAACGGCTTCCAGTAATCTTCAAAAGACGAGAAGTCAGTCCGTATCGTGACTTCACCAGCTTTTCGATCGACTAAGCCAGCTGCCCTCCATGCTTCAGCAAGTTCGTCTGGTCTCGTTAAATACCTGGTGAAGTTCAGGCTGCGCAACGCGTCTGCGGCAGGATCGAGCATTGCAGCTGTATCCAGAAATAAGCGGTTGAAAATAAGTCCGCCTCGTAAATCCCACACTGCGGCCGCGACCGATCCGCCTGGCCGCGTCACCCGAACGAGTTCGCCGATAGCACCGACTGAGTTCGGGACGAATTGCAACACAAGCTGCGAAAAGACCTGATCAAAGGTGCCATCCGCAAAGTGCAGTGCGGTCAGGTCGCCAGTCTCAAACGTGGCTCGTTGATCGCCAATCGCAGACTTTGCGTGTGCGACGTAGGCATCAGAGATGTCGATGCCGACGATTTCGGCCATTTCGGTACGCTGTAACAATTCTACAGCAAGCGCGCCGGTGCCACACCCCGCATCGAGAATGCGTCCCGACGTGTTTACGCCGGCGAAGTCCAGGAACGGCCCGGAAAGTTTACGGCTCCATCGGCCCATCTGCAGCTCATATCCATCTCCACTGGAACTCGCGAAGTTCGATGATGCTAAGGACAATTCTTGCCTCCATATCCAGCCTATTTAGCGCGGCCAATCAGCTTGCAAGCCCGATTCATGAAAATCGAGATGCTTGCACAAGCCACAACTAGACGATCTCAAATCGGAGCTGGTAGCTGACTGTAAAACTTTTTCAATGCCGTAACAACCAACGGTCTCTCGTCGGAGACTTCCGCCTTGGGTCAAATCCGGAAGTCGGATAAGTAGCCGGGAATGTCGGCTAATTAACTTACATCGGACCTCTAGCAGCAAAAAGCGGACATCTGGGTTGGGGTTGATGCTCGGATCAGGTCCGCACAAACCGGTGGGGGTGGGCGTCAGGTCTCCTATGCTGGCGGATACTGCCTGGACGTTGAAACACCACAAACCCGTCATTCCTGCGCAGGCAGGAATCCAGAGAACGCTCGATACTCTCCATATTTTCAATGGTGTATGGATACCTTCCTTCGCGGGTATGACGATGGAGGGTGGGTGCGGGCATTACGGTGCGGGGATGGTCGGTGCGCCTTTTTCAACAGGCCCGCGCTATAGGACGAACGGTGCGGTTGCCCTGGATGCTCGGGTCCGGGCCCGAGCAAACCGGTGGAAGGGGTGTATCGACGGGCTGGGCGTAAAGGGGGGTGCGCGTCACGTTTCCTTTGCTGGCGGATATTGTCTGGACGAGTGCATAACCGTAATCACCGTGATCTGCGCCGCGTCGACAATGCGATAGACGGCAAAATAGCGCAGATTGGATATGGGAAATTCCCGCGTGCCGTCCACCTGACCATCGCGGCCCAACAGCGGAAAGTTTTCCAGCACCGCGATGGACTGCAAAATGCGCTGAATAACGCTGTCGGCGGCGGCCTCGTTGTGCTGTGCGATATACGCGCGGATGTTGTCCAGATCAGTTTCAGCCTGACGCGAAAACTTAATATTCAATTTTAATATTCAATGCCGAATTTTTTCCAGATCACGTGCTGTGGCACGGCCTGTTCCGGCGCCGCGAGGTCAGCCTCCAGCGCTTGTTTAATCCTAGCTTCGCGCCACGCCAGATATTCAAGGTCCCGTGACGGGGCACCCGGTTGCAGGAAGTCTTGAATATCGTCTGGCGGCGTGTCTGTTTCACTCATGGTATTTATTATATCCGGGAAACATCGATAAATCTACTTGGTCGGCCATGGCGACCGGCAAACACCCAATTTCCGTCATTCCTGCGCAGGCAGGAATCCAGCGAACGGTCGAAACCCTTCGCATTTTCAATCGCGTATGGATACCTGCCTTCGCAGGTATGACGGTAGGGGTGGGTGCGGGCATAACGATGTGGGGAGGACGGGGCATGACGATGCGGAGCGGGCGTTGCGCGCTTAATCCCGGCGCGGGCGTCGCGCGAAAATAATTCGCCTCGCCCTCTTGTAATTACCTAAATACGGATTATATACCTATTTATCTGTAACGGGCGAATCGCCGTGCGCTTGATTGGAATGCTAACTCTTGCATACTGATGCATATCGAAAAGGGGGCGGCGGGTATACATCGCGCGATGTTGGCCGGGCCGCCGCCGCGCATCACCAGGGGGGAAACCGTCATGAGCATCGATTTCGACCATACGGGTCACATCGCGAAAATCACGATCAACCGGCCCGAGGCGCTGAATTCCATGACGCCGGCCATGTACGCCGCCTTGTCGGAATCGTGGGTCGAGGTTCGCGATAATCCTGATATCTGGGTCGCCGTGGTGACCGGGGCGCCGCAGCCGAACCGCGCGCCGGACCGGCAGATTTTTTCCGCCGGGGCCGATCTGAAAAGCATGAACCGCGAACGCAACGCGGCCGATTTCTGGCAGACCCAGAGCGACCAGATCCTCAATCGCGGGCTGGAGGTGTGGAAACCTGTGGTGTGCGCGGTCAACGGGTTGTGTCTGGCAGGGGGCATGACGTTGTTGCTGGCCACCGACATCCGCATCGCGTCCGAACACGCGACGTTCGATTTGTCCGAGGTCAAGCGCGGCATCCTGCCCGGCAATGGCGGGACGCAGCGCACCATCCGCCAACTGCCCTACCCCATCGCCATGGAGATGCTGCTGCTGGCGCGGCGGTTAACGGCGGAACGCGCGGCGCATTTCGGGTTGATCAACGAAGTCGTGCCGCATGACACGGTGGTCGACGTGGCCATGGAGCGCGCGGCGGAGCTGGCGTCCATGGCGCCGCTGGCGGTGCGCGCGATCAAGGAACTGGCCGTGCGCGGGCAATACATGCCGCTGGACGAAGGGCTGCGCTTTGAACAGGCGATACAGGAACGCCTGCGCGCGACCGAAGACGGCAAGGAAGGCCCCCGCGCCTTCGCCGAAAAACGCAAACCGGACTTTAAGGGGAGATAAGAATACTGGTTACTTGGCGGCGCGCGTTCTCTCGATCAAGACGGCGGCGTTGGGCAGTTTATCCAGCCCGGCGCAATCGGCGATCAGCGCGTCGTATTGGTCCGGCGATATCGGCAAGCCCGGTTTGATGTCTTGCAGCTTCGCCGCCAGCGTATCGAAGTCCCAGATGAATTCCTGGCCGGTCGCGGATTTGGACACACTGCGCCCGTCCTTCAAGTGGATCGTCACGGTGGGCGCGAACAGGGGCTGGCGGTGCGACGGGACGATCGTCACCCGCGTCATAAGGTCGAGCACTTCCGGCGGGTCGGGCTCGCCAATGCCGCGGCCGGCGTTGTTCAACAGCGGGAAGGACCGCTTCACGACGCCGTAGGCCGCGTAATATTGCGGGTTGTCAACGACGGCCTCGCGGGTCCGCGACGGGAACGCCGGGCTGGGATATTCGGTTTCCAGCCAGTTGACGATGGACACAACCCGGTCCACATCGGCCGGTTCGATATCGTGTTCGGCGCACAACGCCGCCGTCACGTCCACATGAGCGATGTTGTACCCCGGCGTGTAATAAATCCGGTACAGGGTTTCCAGGAAAACCCAGTCCCGGCCCAGATTCGCGGTGATGTCGTCCAGATTCGCCGAAGTGTCGGCGGTGAAGCTGTGCGTCAGTTTGCCCAGATTGTTGCCGATATAGGCGTGGTAAAACCCGGCCTCGCCTTCCAGCACGGTTTCCCCGCCGGGCGCGCCGTGCCGGGCCATCGCCACCGCCAGCAAGGCGTTGCGCACCGCGCCGCCTTCGCGCAGGGACCGGCCGCCGCTGCGACCGCCTTCCAGATTGCCGCTGGCCAAATTGACGCATTGGGCGATGGCGCCGTGGATCTGGTCGGCGTTCAACCCACCGATCTTGGCCGCCGCGATCGCCGCGCCGAAGATGCCGAAGACGGGCCCGGAATGGAACCCGCGCGCCATGATGGTCGGGATGAAGTCCGCCGCCATGCGCTCCATGACTTCGTACGCCGCGGCGACGCCGGTGATAAACAATTCGCCCGACACGGTGTTGGAGTCGGGGGCGGTTTCAGCCGCAACCAACGCGGCGGGCAGGATCGCGCAACCGGGGTGGGTCAACATGCGGAACGTGTCCCACTTGCCGCCCGCGAACATCATTTCCGCGTTGACCAGCGCCGCGCCCGCCTTGGTCAGCCTGGCGCCGTCGACCAGAACGCTCGCCGCCCCGCCGCCGCCGGCTTCCTCGATCTGCATCATGTCGAGGGCCTGTGCGACTTCGGGGTAGTCCCGGCCCAGCAGCGCAGACGACAGGCCCTGCAGGGTCACGCCCTTGGCGCGGTCCACGACATCGGGCGGCAGGTCCTTGAATTCCAGATCCGCGACCCATTGTGACAATTGCCGGCTTAATGACGCCATAACTTTCC
>JABJJH010000350.1 GCA_018660965.1 Rhodospirillaceae bacterium
AGTTACACCACGCTAAGTACGCTGCGCGGCACGCTGGAGTCCAAACGCGACCAGATGTTGCAAATGACGCGCGCCATGTATCGCGTCCAGAAATGGCTGTACGCCTCCGACGCGCCCACCATCGCCGCCGCCGTCGCGGATTTCTTTCCGGACATCGAACAAGAAATTCTGGCCGCCAGCATCAAGCGCTACAAGGCGATTGGCTTATGGGGCGTAAACCCCATCCTGCCGCGGGACGGTTTCCATCGTTTGAAAATCGGCGGCATTTCCGGCGGGCTGTTCAAGGTCGGCGCATCCTATGAAACATGCGTCGATCCAAGCCTGGCCGAAGAAACGATCAAGGCCGACCCCCCGTCGATGTGAGGGGGAGGCCCCCTGATTTCCCGCAAACTGATTTCAGGACTCCGGTGTCTGCTTTTCGCTCGTTTATGTCAGGTATTGTTCGCATAGCCGACTTTCCTCATGTCGCCGCTGACTTCTCAAGTTGACCTAAGGCGGAAGTCAAAGGCGCCAAATCAAAGCGGTGCAAAACATTGACAGCTGACCACGTTTGACACCTGGCTGCCGCCGGAGATAGAGTTTTAGGCAAGAAAATTCATCACAGGGAGGATGCGCATATGAAAGTCGGAATTGCCCTAAATATGTTGAGTCAGGAGGGTCGCCCCGACGTGGCGGTCGTGCATGAACATATGCAGCTTGGCGATCTCGCCGAGCCACTCGGCTTTGATTCGTTGTTCGCGCTGGAGCACCATTTCACAGGCTACGCGATGTCACCGGCGCCGTTGCAGTTTCTGTCCTACTACGCCGGTCGCACCAAACGAATCCAGCTCGGCACCTCTGTCATCGTGATACCGTGGCAAGACCCGATCCGCATTGCGGAACAGATAGCGTTCCTGGACGTTTTGTCGGGGGGACGTTGCTTGTTTGGCTTCGGCCGCGGCGCCGGGCGCACCGAATATGAAGGCTTCAACATTCCCATGGATGAATCCCGCCCGCGCTTCAAGGAAGGCCTGGAGGTGATTCAGCGCGCCCTGACCCAACCGACGTTCGAGTACAAGGGTGAATTCTTCGACATCCCGCCGACCGCCGCCTTGCGCCCTGCGCCTGTTTCGCATCCGGAACGGCGCTTTTACGGTTCCGCCAACAGTCCGGATTCGGCGAAACTTATCGCCAGCGCTGGTCTCGGGCTATTGATCGTCATGCACAACGAATGGTCGAAGGCCGCACATGAAGTCTATGACTTTCACGCCTACGCCCGTGAGGCCGGGCACGAGCCGCGATCGCCCGTCATCTTGAGCAACATCTCCTGTGCAACAACTAGCGAAGAAGCGAGGGACCGGGCGGCGGTCTGGCTCGGGAAAAAATGGGCTTCCGTGGACAATCATTACAAGTTCTCCGATGGCGCCCTTTCATCGGTAAAGGGATACGAAGCCTACAGCAAAATCGGCGAAACCTACGCCAAGATGAACGATCAGGCGTACAAGGATCGCATGACCGAGCGATATGTGAATATCCAAATCGTCGGAACCCCGGAGGAATGCCTGGAACAGATTACGGAACTACGCAGGCTAACCGGACTTCATCACCTGGTCTGCGAGTTCGGCTATGGCGGGTTGCCCCATCACGAAGCCGAAGCGAATATGCGCCTGTTCGCGGATACGGTTCTACCGGTGCTGCAAAACGATGCGCATTTCCATGCGGAGCCGGAGATCATCACTTCGTTGCCGGAGTATAAAGAGGGCGGGGTCTTCGTTCCGGCGTGATAATGCGGTCATCGTGGCGCCAGAACGTGGGCGCTGCATCATCACGGAAATTGATATACGCACCCGCATAGGCGCTCCCGCGGCTGGTGTTCGCCAGCGTTGACAGCACAGCCGGGGCCGGATCAATTCACAACGACGGAGTGAGTGCGACTATGGCGAACCATCCGCTGGCGGGATATACGATCCTTGACCTCACTCAATTCTATCAGGGGCCGTATGCAACGATGCTGTTGGCCAAGGCCGGGGCCGATGTCATCAAGATTGAACCGCCCGGTGGCGAAAGCCTGCGACGGTTGGCGGTCCCCGGCAAGGAAACCTCCATGCCGGTGGCGATGCTGAACGCCAATAAACGCGGAATCACCCTGAATCTGAAAACCGACAAAGGCAAGGCGCTGCTGCGTGCGCTTGTCGCCAAGGCCGACGCCTTGGTCGAAAACTACGCCCCGGGGGTCATGGACAGGTTGGGGGTCGGTTTTTCGGCGCTGCATGACCTCAACCCGAAACTTGTCTACGCATCCGCCACGGGGTTCGGACTGTCCGGTCCCGACCGGGACAATCTCGCCATGGACTTTACGGTGCAGGCCGCTTCCGGAGTCATGAGCACAACCGGTTATGCGGACGGCCCGCCGTTGCGCACCGGGGCGCCTTACGTCGATATTCTGGGCGGCGCCCATCTCTACGGTGCGCTGATGACTGGATTGCTGGAGCGTGAACGCACCGGCGTCGGGCGGCTGGTCGAGGTGGCGATGATGGAGGCGATGTACCCGTGCCTTGCGACGGCGTTAGACCAGTATCACAACGCCGGTCGAGAAATTCCGATGCGCACCGGCAATGCGTTCGCGAACCACAATCGCGCCCCGTACAACGTTTATGAAGCGGCCGACGGCTATGTCGCCATCATCCTGGTGACCGAGGCGCAATGGCAAAACCTGCTGCGCGCCATGGGGCGCGAAGATCTTAAGGACGATCCGCGCTATTTGACCAATGACGCCCGCATCAGCCATTTCGAGGAGACTGAAGACGTGGTGCGCACGTGGACCCGCGCCAACACACGAGCCGATATCTTCGCTGCAACCAGCAAGGCCAAGGTGCCGTGCGCGCCCGTGCGCGATATCGAGGAGGTGATGCACGACCCGCACATGCATGAACGCGGCGCGCTGGAATGGGTCAACCACTACGACTATGACGAGCCCGTGGTATTGCCGAACAGCGCGATAAGGGTGCACGGCGCGGACAAAGTGCCGACCGCCCCCAGCCCGCGCGTGGGCGAACACAACCTCCATATCTACGGCGATTGGTTGAACCTGTCGGTCACGGAACTAGAAGCGCTTGAGACGGAGGGGGTCATATAACCGTTCGGGACGAAAGCCGACGGCCCTTAGGCGTGATGTCCGTTTTCTTAATCCGCATATTGATTATAAAATTTTCATAGCGCCTCTTGGATTTCGATTATATGAGACTATATACCTATTTATTGGGGTGGCGTCAAAATCTGATTTCGCCACAAAAGTGCTAACCAATGCTTAGCGATGAATATCGAAAAAGGGGGGGAGGGTTAGCATTTGACCTTTCGCCCCGGAGTTCCGGGTAAAGCAATTTTTAAACCAAAGGACAGTGATGACGATACGGGTGGCGATTAACGGGTTTGGACGCATGGGGCGTTTGGCGTTGCGGGCGGCGTGGGGGTTTGACCCGGCGCGGCCGGAAACGCTTACGCAACCCAATGGCGACTGGGGGCGTGACGTATTCGACATTGTCCACGTCAATGAACCCAACGCGGATGCGGCGTCGTCGGCGCATTTACTGGCGTTTGACAGCGTGCACGGGCGGTGGCCGGTTCCTGCGGCGGCGCGGGATGGCGCGATGGCGTTGGGAGAAAAGACGCTTACCTGTTCACGTTCGCCGACGCTGGAAGGCGTGGATTGGCGCGCGCTGGGGATTGATCTGGTGCTTGAGTGTTCGGGGCGTTTCAAGACCGGGGCCGCGCTTCAACCCTATTATGAGGCTGGCGTCGGAAAAGTCGTGGTGTCCGCGCCCGTGAAGGATGGCGGTGCGCTGAACATCGTCGTTGGCGTCAATGACCATTTGTATGACCCGGACAAACATCAACTTGTCACGGCGGCGTCCTGTACGACGAATTGTCTGGCCCCGGTGGTGAAGGTCGTTCACGAAACGCTGGGCATTCGCCACGGCGTCATCACGACCATTCACGATGTCACCAACACGCAATCGGTCGTGGATCGTCCGCATGACGATTTGCGCCGGGCGCGGTCGGCTTTGTTGAATCTGGTGCCCACATCGACCGGGTCGGCGACGGCCATCGGCCTGATCTTCCCGGAACTGCAAGGTAAGCTCGATGGGCTGGCGGTGCGGGTGCCGTTGCTCAACGCGTCGCTGACCGATTGCGTCTTCGAAGTGAAACGGGAAACCAGTGTGGATGAGGTCAACGCCGCATTGTCGGGCGCTGCCGATGGGGCGTTGCACGGGGTGTTGGCGTTCGAGGATCGACCGCTGGTCTCCACGGACTATACCGGCGACAAGCATTCCGCCATCGTCGATGGACTCTCGACACGGGTCGTGAACGGCACGCAGGTGAAAATACTGGCGTGGTATGATAATGAAATCGGGTATGTGCACCGCATGATGGAGCTTGCGGGAACGGTCGCGAGAGGAATGACCTGAATACGATGTCGGGATTGCGAAACTACGGCGTCGTCACCGCCGCGTATTGGGGGTTCACCCTGACCGACGGCGCCTTGCGGATGCTGGTGCTGCTGCATTTCCACGCGCTTGGCTACACACCGTTTGAACTGGCCCTGTTGTTCGTGTTGTACGAATTCATGGGCGTGGTCACCAACCTGACCGGCGGTTGGGTGGCGGCCCGGTTCGGCGTGAAATTGACCCTGACCGGCGGCCTGGCGTTGCAAATCTCGGCGTTGTTGGCCCTGTCGATGCTGGATACCCAATGGTCGAAGCTGGCGTCGGTTATGTACGTGCTGGCGGTTCAAGGCGTGTCCGGCGTCGCCAAGGATTTGTCGAAGATGAGCGCCAAGAGCGCGATCAAATTGGTCGTACCGGACGACGCCCATGCGCAATTGTTCAAATGGGTCGCCCTGTTGACCGGCTCCAAGAACGCCTTGAAGGGCGTCGGGTTCTTCCTGGGCGGGTTCCTGTTGGCGGTGCTCGGGTGCGCGCCTGCGCTCTGGGCGATGGCGGGGTGTCTGGGGCTGGTGTGGCTGGCGACGGCGGCGTTGCTGCCCGGCGATATGGGGCGCGCCAAATCGAAGACCAAGTTCACGCAGGTTTTTTCAAAGTCCCGCGCGATCAATCGCCTGTCGGCGGCGCGGGTGTTCCTGTTCGGCGCGCGCGACGTGTGGTTCGTCGTCGGTCTGCCGGTATTTTTGTACGACGTGTTGAACTGGCGATTCGCCGAAATCGGCGCCTTTCTGGCATTGTGGGTGATCGGCTATGGGTTCGTGCAGGGGGTCGCCCCGATGATGACCAAGCGCTCCGCCGATGGCCGGTCGTCGGAAGTGCGCGCTGCGCAGGTTTGGGTGCTGGCTTTGGCCATGGTCACCCTGGCGCTCGCCGGGGCGGTGCAAAGTGGCGTTTCGCCGACGATGACGTTGATCGTTGGGCTGGGCGTCTTCGGATTTTTCTTCGCCGTCAATTCCGCCGTTCATTCGTATTTGATTTTGGCGTTGTCCGATTCCGACGGCGTGTCGCTGAACGTCGGGTTTTACTACATGGCGAACGCGGCGGGTCGGTTGGGCGGCACGTTGTTGTCGGGGCTGGCGTATCAATGGGGCGGGCTGCCGGGATGCCTGATCACGGCGGCGGTGTTGCTGGGCTTCGCGGGTATTTTCACACTGGCGCTCGGTCCTGTGGTTCACGAACGTGCGGCGCCTGCGGAATAGCGTCGGTTCAGGTGATTTCCGGTGGCCGGGTGTCGGCCCAGGGGTGGGCGGCTTCATACGCGGCGGCGGCTTGCAGGACGGTTAAATCCGCGAACCGTTTGCCGACCACCTGCAATCCGATGGGCAGGCCGGTCTTGTCGAACCCGATGGGGACGCTGGCGGCAGGGTTGCCGGAAAAATTGAACGGATAGGTAAACGACGCCCAGGCCAGCCAGTTCCAGTCGTGTTGCGGCCAATCGGGCGGGTTCAGTCGTCCCACCGGCAACGCGGTGACGGAGGTCGTGGGGGTCAGCAGAAGATCGTATTCGACGAAGAAGTCGGCGACGCGGCGGTTGAAGGCTTGTTTCTCGGCCCGGCGCTGGACGTAATCGGCGGCGGAATGGCGTTGGGCGTCTTCGATGCACGCGACAAGGCCGGGGTCCATCTGGTCGCGCCATTCGGCCAGATATGGGGCGTAATTGCCGACTTCGTGCGCGCTCCACATGAAGTGGATCAGATCAGCGGTGTCGGGCCAGTCGATGGCGACCGCTTCGACATGCGCGCCGAGTTCCGTGAATCGCGCGGCGGCTTTGGCGACGGCGGCGGCGACTTCGGGGTCGACCCGGTTGCCGCCAAGATCGGGGCTGAAGGCGACTTTCAATCCGGCGATGCCCGCATTCAACTGGCCGGGGTAATCGGCGGGTTGTGATTCCAGCGATGTGTTGTCCAGCGGATCGGGGCCGGCCATGATCGACAGCATCAATGCGGAATCGGCGACAGTCCGCGTCATGGGGCCGGGATGGGATGTGTTGTCGTTGTTGGATTGCGGCACGTTGGGCACGCGCCCGAAGGTGGGCTTGATGCCGAAGATTCCGCAAAACCCGGCAGGAATGCGGACCGACCCGGCGCCGTCCGCGCCCTGATTCAGGGACGCCATGCCGGCGGCGGCGGATGCGGCGGCCCCGGCGCTGGATCCGCCGGACGTCATTTCGGTGTTCCAGGGATTGCGCGTCGTCCCCGTCAGCGGGCTGTCGCCGGTGGCGCGCCAGCCGAATTCCGGCGTCGTCGTCTTGCCAAGCAGAACGCCGCCCGCCTGTTTCAGTCGTGCGACCAGGGGGGCGTCGAAGTCCATGACGCGGTCGGCGAAGATGTTGGAGCCGGAACACATCTTCATGCCCTTGATCGCGACCATGTCCTTGATCGAAAACGGCACCCCGTGCAGCGGCCCAAGTTCGTCTCCGCTCGCCACGGCGGCTTCCGCATCCTTTGCCGTCTGGCGTGTGCGTTCGAAATCCATGTGGCAGAACGCGTTGATGACCGGGTTTAACCGTTCGACCCGGTCAATCGCGGCGTCGGCCACCTCCACCGGGGAGATTTCTTTGTCACGGATAAGCGCGGCGAGTTCGGTCGCCGACGTAAAACAGAGATCGTCGTTGTTCATGAGCTTTACTTAAAAGTGTTCAGACGGGGGCGCCGCCCTTGAGCAGAATGCGTTGGTGCAGCCGGGTCTCGCCGACGGGGAAATCCATATTGACCGAATGAACCAGACAACGGTTATCCCACAACAGCAAATCGCCGACGCTCCATTCGTGATGATAGCGATATTCCGGGCGCACCATTCGCTCCACCAGATAGTCGAGCAATTCATCGCTTTCCGCGCGGTCCATCCCGACGATCTGGTCGGTGCGGTTCATATTGACGTAGATCGCTTTCTTGCCGCTGTCGTCGTTCGTGCGGATGACCGGATGGACAACGTCGGGCGTCTCGTTGGTTTCCACCTTGGTGAGGCCCTTGGCGGTGGCGGGCGCGCGCGACGTGTCGTAGCTGTGCACGGCTTGCAGCCCCTCGCAGCGCGCCTTGACGTCGCCGGGCAGATCTTCGTAGGCCTTACGCGTGTTGGAGAACCCGGTTTGGCCGCCGCTGTTGGGAATTTTCAGGGACTGCAGCATCGTCGCCTTGGCGGGTTTGGCCATGTATGAATCGTCGGTATGCCATCCGGTCAAGCGCATCAACTTCATGTCGTCTGGCTTCGATTCCGGTGTTTTGTAAGTCGAATCCAGGATGGAGACAGTGGGCGTGTCGTCGTCGCGCATGTTGCGGATCAACTGTTCCTGGGGCTCGCCGAAATTTCGCGCGACCCGGTCGAACGCCGCACGGGACAGGGGATTGGAGCGAAAGCAAATCAGGTGATGTTCCAGGAAGGCGTCTTGAATGGCGCCCGCATCCGAGTCGCTAAGCGCCTCGGTCAAATCAAGGTCGATAATTTCAACGCCGACGGCGTCGTTCAAAGGACGAATTTTCATGATCGTTCACGCACCCTTTCCACTATCCCGTAAGCAAAGGAGAAAGAGATAATGACGCGAGCGCGGGGCGAAGAACAGCCAAAAACGGCGACCGATCCTCAGGGTGCGAGGTTAATGACGGCAGCTAACCCGGGCCATGAACGGTTTGGCGGCGTCGAAAAGCTGTCCTTGCGTGATTGGTTTGCCGGGCGCGCCGCGCTGATAGTCGATATTGTGTTTTTCCAATAACCGGAACACCAACGGATTGGTGATCGCGAAGCCCTGATCGAGAACGACCTTTCCCGTGGCTTTAAACGTGGAGACGGTGTTCAACTGCGCATAAACCACGCCGATGACCTGGCCGTTGGCGTCGAGAACCGGACCGCCGCTGTTGCCGGGGCGCACGGCGGCGTTCATTTTAATTCGGGTGCCGCCACCATACACTCTGTCGAACAATCCCTTTGTGACATGCGGCTTGATGGGCGCAAGCTTATGCGTGCCATAGCCAATGACGAGCACGTCCTCACCTTTTCGAATGTCAACGGGCGACCGGAATACGGCCGTGGCGGGGGCCGGAAAACCAGCCTTCAAGAGGGCGAGATCGTTGCGTTTGTCGGTGTCGATCACCGTGACCTTACTGGCTTGTCCGTCGGTGGAGTCGGCCCAGATGGCGCCTGAGCATTTCTCGATCACGTGATTGTTGGTGATGATGTGTCCGGCGGCGGTGATGAAAAACCCGGTGCCGTGCCCACGCCGTCCTTTATTTCGTTCTTCCTTGGGTTTCATCGCCTGTCGCAGGCGCTGTAGTCGTTTGGCTTTCAGTGTCGCGCGAATGGTCGCAGCTTCCGATTCCGATACGGCGCGTCCGGTACAATCGTCGATGCGGCTTTGGTGCAAAACACCGCGTTTTTCGTCATAGCACTGAACGAGCGTGGATTCGGCGCGGGCCGTCACTCCCAACAATATCCCGACGATCAAGGCGCTGGTAAGCAAGGCGGGGAGAAAAGACGTTCGGGTCATGAAAGTCCTAGTTTGTTGCCGCGACAATTAAGATTTTAGCTAATTTGACGCTAACCGCCTAGACTGCAAAATTAATGGCCCGTATGGATGATGTCGCGCCGAATATTTTTGGGAGGGATGATTGATGGCAACGGAATTGGTCAAATGCGAGGTGTCGGATTACGTCGCGCTTGTGACAATGGATAATCCGCCGGTGAATGCGCAGAACACGCAGTTCCACCACGACATGATGTTGACTTTCGATACGTTGAGCGACCGTGACGATGTCCGCGCCGTGGTGTTGACGGGCGCGGGCAAGAATTTTTCCGCCGGGGCCGATATCAAAGGCCGCGCAGGCAAGACCCGGGGCTTGGGCGAGGCGTGGCAGCATAACCGCAATGCGCGCGAGTGTTTCCATTCCATCGTGGAATGCCGCAAGCCGGTGATTGGCGCGGTGAACGGCGTGGCGCTGGGCGCCGGGCTGGCGGTTGCGGCGTCGTGCGATATTTTGTTCGCGGCGGAAAACACGCTTATAGGATTGCCGGAAATCAATGTCGGTCTGCTGGGTGGTGGACGACACGCGATGCGATTGTTCGGCCATTCGACCGTGCGGCGCATGATGTTCACGGGATACCGCATTCCGGGGCCGGAACTTTATCGTCTCGGCGTCGTCGAAGCCTGCGTCGCGCCGGACGCCTTGCTCGACACGGCGATGGATATGGCGCGCGATATCGCGGCGAAAAGCCCGATCGCCATGGGGCTTGCGAAGGAAGCGTTGAACGCCATCGAGGAAATGAGCCTGCGCGACGGGTATCGTTATGAACAGAACAAGACCACGGAACTGTCGAAATACGACGATTCGCGTGAAGCCATGCTGGCCTTCGCGGAAAAACGCGACCCGGTGTTTAAGGGCCGTTAGACGATATCCAGCATGTCCGGCGGTTAGCAGATCGTCCAGGGGGGGCGGGTCCGACCGTTCGCACGTCGTCGAAGGTCCGCCAGAATTCCCGTGGCGTCGGCGACCCTGTTATCCGGCAATATCGCCTTCTTCTTTCAACATGCGCACGGCCTGGCGCATCGCATTGGCGGTTTTGTCAACGTCATCCGGCGTGTGAATGGCGGAAACGACGCCGCCCGGCTTGGCCGACATATCGACGCCGTTGACCATGATGCCCAGCCGCAACTTGGTGATTAAATCGCCGGGACCGGACAGTTTCAGGGTCTCATGCGCCTGCTCAAAAGGGTCAAAGGTGGACGGCGTGATCGCTTCGTTCGCCGGATTGGTGAAGACGAAGAACCCGGAGTGTTCACCGTAACACGCCCAGGGGACCTGTTCTTCTTCGAACACCGCGGTCAATTGCGCGCGGATCGAATCCGCCGTGGCGGTGGCTTTACTGCAAACATCGCCCTTGGCGATCAACTCCAGCGCGGCGATCCCGGCCGCCGCCGACATCGGATTGGCGTTGAAGGTGCCCTGGTGGCCGATTTTCTCGAAGCCCTTTTCGGCGGCTTTTTCGAAGTCGAGCAGTTCCATGATGTCCGCGCGGCCGGTGATGGCGCCGCCGGGCAATCCGCCCGCCAGAATTTTCGCCAGACTGCACATGTCAGGTGTGACGCCGTAATGTTCCTGCGCGCCGCCGGGCGCCACGCGGAATCCGGTCACGACCTCGTCGAAAATCAGAATGACACCGTGTTCGGTGGCGATCTTGCGCAACTCGGCGACAAATTCGCGCGTCACCGGCACCTGGCCGAACGAGGCGCCGGTGGGCTCCAGCATGACGGCGGCGATGTCGTCATGGGCCTCGAATATGCGGCGCGTGGCTTCAATATCGTCCGGCGGCGCCAGTAGTACGTTTTCGGCGATGCCATCGACGATGCCCGGCGTCGGCGTGCCGTCGAAATGGCTGGTGACGCCAAACGCGACGTGATCCTGCCAGCCGTGGAAGTGGCCTTTGAACCGGACCAGTTTGGATTTGCCCGTGAAGGCGCGCGCCAACCGCAACGCCATCAAGTTCGCTTCCGTCCCCGATGAGGTGAAGCGCACCCGTTCCGCGCAAGGCACCAGTTGTTTGACCAACTCGCCCCAGCGCACCTCCAGTTCGTGGCAGGCGCCGAAATGCGTGCCCTTGTCGAGCTGCGCATGGACGGCGGCCAGCACCGTGGGGTGATTATGACCGAGGATCAGCGCCCCGTGACCGCCAAAATAGTCGACATATTCGTTGCCGTCGATATCCCACTTATGCGCGCCTTGGGCATGGTCCACATAAATGGGATATGGGTCCAGCTTGCGGGAATCATGCACCAATCCGCTCGGGAAAACTTCTCGCGCCTGCGTGGCGCGCGAACTGGAAGAGGGCGTTTTTTCGCGATAGGCGGCAACAATTTTCGAATTGGTCAAGGCGCCGTCGGGCATGGTTCGATCCTGACAAGTGGGTGGAAGACGGTGGACAGTCTAGCACGACGGTGGGGATGCTTGGCCAGAGGGTTTGAAGGCGACAGGACCACAAACGGCGTCGATCAATTTAAGCCTTCAGAACTAACGCCGAAGCGGCGTCCTAATTCGCGACCGGCGCACGTTTGCTTGGAAACACCAATCCCGCCACGGCGCCGCCGGAAGTCGCGTTGGCCAGGGTGAGTTTACCGTCATGGCGTTGGATCAGTTCCCGCGCGATGCTCAATCCCAGGCCGATTCCGCCCCCGTCGGCGATATTTGCCGCCGCCTTTTCCGAAAACGGGCGTTCCAGACGTTCGATGTCATTTTCGTTCAGGCCCGGACCGTCATCGCGAACCGACAACATCAAGCGGCCATCTTCGAGGCGTTGCGCGGAGACATCGATATTTTTCGGTGCTGTCGCATATTTCACGGCGTTCGACAACAAACAGAGAATCATTCGCCGAACCGCCAATCGGTCGGCCTGCAGGGGCATGACCGACCCATTAAGATCGGTTGCCACCACTTCGAATGTCCCTTCGATGTTCAAGCCGGACAGGCACTCTTCGACGAGTTCGGCGAGATTGAATGTTTCCTCGCGTAAGGGCGCCGCACGGACCGTGCCGTCGGCCATATCGAGGAGGTCTTCGACCAATGATAAAAGGTTGGCGCCGCTTGATTCTATGTCTTCGGCATACTCCACGTATTTTTCGTTTCCAAGAGGACCGAACACCTCGTCTTTCATCAATTGGGAGAAGCCAAGGATTGCGTTCAAGGGCGTCCGCAATTCATGACTGGCTGTCCCCATGAAGGTAGCTTTCGCACGCTCCGCGACTTCCGCCGCCTGTGTGGCCTGGCGAAGTTCGACGCCTTGCTTTTTAAGCTCGACGATATCCCGAAAGGCCCGAAGCGATGCATAAACCGTGGTGGTCAGGCGCGCCGAGGTAAGTTCGGTTTTCTCCTTATAGTCATTGATGTCGTAGTCGCGGATCACCGTTGTTTCCGGCGCTTGCCCCGGTTGCCCGGTCCTCAAAACAATTCGAATTTGATCGTTTTGGGCCTCGTTGCGAATGTAACGGGCGACATCCAGGCCGGCGTGATCGGCATCTATGTCGCCGACACCGGTAACAACCGCATTCAGCGTTTTGACGCCGAGGGCGCGTTCGTCCTTGAGTGGGGCGGCGAGGGCCTCTAGCCAGAGC
>JABJJH010000581.1 GCA_018660965.1 Rhodospirillaceae bacterium
CGAAGCGCAAAAGGTGGCTGAATTGCTTGCGACGGGGGCGACGAAGTCATACGGCAACGTCAAGAAACTGCTGAACGACAGCTTCACCAACACTCTGGAAACCCAGATGGAGCTGGAAGCGCGCGGCATAACCGACGCCGCGCGGTCCCGCGACGGCAAACACGGGATCGAGGCCTTCGTCAACAAACAAAAGCCGGACTTCACCGGGGCGTAACTGGGGCGAATAGGGGGCGTCTACGCCTGCATCGCTTTCGCCTTGGCGACCTTGGCCTGGACCCGTTCCTTTAGCTTGTCGACATCGACGACAAAGCGGGTGTGGGTGCAGGTGCAGATCTCGTCGATACCGTCATGGGCGACCACGTCGAAGGTGATTTTGCGTCGGTCGATTTCCTTGACCGTTATGGTGATGTCCACCGACATGCCCAGTGGGCTGCCCGCGCCGTGGGTGACCTCGATATAAATGCCGACGGAATGTTCGTTGTCGTCGGCGTATTCCTTGATGAAACCAAGGCAGGTCTGTTCGATGTCGCTGATCAAATGCGGCGTCGCGTAGACGCGTAAATCCTCGCCCAGAAACCCGATGGTGCGGTCCTTGTCGACGACGATGGTCCGCGTGCGGGTCATGCCTTCGGTGAATGTGTCCTTCATTGGCGTATCTCCCCTTAAGTGTTTTGTTCAAAGCCGATTGGCAAAGCCGATGGGCAGGCGCTGCAATCCGCGCAGCACCATGGAATCGTTCCAAGTGACGTCGCCGGTTTGTTCGATGTCGGCGAGGCGGCGCAAGAGGGCCGGAAAGCCGATGCGGCCCTCCAGCCGCGCCAACGGCGCGCCGATGCAGAAATGGATGCCGAACCCGAACACGATATGCCGGTTCGCCGGACGCTTCAAATTCAGCCGGTCGGGGTCGCGAAAGACGGCGGGGTCGCGGTTCGCGGCGTTGACCATGCAGAAGACGCGCTCGCCCGGCGGCAGGGTTACATCGCCGATTGTATAGGGTTCGGTGGTGACGCGGGGCATGGCGCCGATGGGGCCGTCATAGCGCAAAAATTCCTCCACCGCGCTGTTCGTCATCGCCGGGTCGGCCTGAAACTGCGTTAGTTGATCGGGGTTTCGCAGCATCGCCAGCAACCCGTTGCCAAACAGATTCGTCGTCGTTTCGTGGCCCGCGAACAGCAACAAAACGCACGACGCCACCAGGGTCGCTTCGTCCAGAACCGCGCCGTGTTCTTCCGCCGCGATCAGATTGTCGATGATCGTCGATTCCTCGGGCGGGTGTTTGCGGCGGTACGCGATGATGTCTTTGAAATAGGCGGTCATGGCGCGCACGCTGCTCTCCGCGCGGTCGCGTTTGTCCGGCGTTTCCAACGCGCTGCCGACGAAGGTCGCCAGATCGTCCGACCACGCCTTGATCCGGTCGATGTCTTCCGGCGGCACGCCGATGATGATCGCGATCACCGTGGCGGGCAGGGGGTAGGCGAAATCGGCGATGAAGTCGGCGTCGCCGTCCTTGTCCAGCATGTCGTCGATCAAGCCGTTGACGATGGCGTCGATTTTCGGCTCCAGCGCCGCCAGCGCGTTCGAGGTGAAGGCGCGGTTCATCAACGCGCGCACCTGGGTATGGCGGGGCGGGTCCATGAACACGACCCAGCGTTGCAACATGCCGCCCAGATTGGCGATGGACTCCCGTTCTTCGGGCGGCAGGTGGTTGAGAAACGGCGTAATTCGGTCCGCCGACAATTGCGTGTCCTTCAACGCGTCGCGCACGTCGCCATGCCGGGTCAGCACCCAGCCGCCCAGAATGTCGGAATGATGCACCGGGTCCTCGTCGCGAAGCCGCCCCAGTATGGGGAACGGATCGGCGACATTGGCGGGATCGCGAGGATCGTAGAGAACGCTCATGGCGGCGAAGCCTCTGGTTGCGCGGCAACCCTGATCATAACGGATGAAACGGGATTGTCCTCCCCGTTCGAGAGGCTCGATTCATTCCAGCATCGCCATTATATTAAAACGGGTTCACGCTGTGTGGGAGAAAGTCTATGGGGACGCCGCAATCGGGTATTTTCGGGGAAGGCGCGTCCTTCCATCATTTTCTGGAATATGACGTCAGCGGCCCGCAAAAGGACGCGGCGGCGGCGGTGCAAGCAGCCCTTGGCGTCGCAGCGGCAAGCAAGGTCAATGTCGTGGTCGCCTTCGGGCCCGCCTTGTGGAACGCGCTCCGCCCCGGCGCCGGGCCGGACGAGCTGCGCCCTTTCGCCTCAATCGACGGGGACGTTCATTCCGCCCCGGCGACCCAACGCGATTTGTTCGTCTGGGTCCATGGCGATGCTCACGACGACGTTCTCGACACGGCGCTGGACATTCATCGCGCCGTGGCGTCGGTCGGGACTCTGGCTCTGGATGAACGCGGATTCGTCTACCACGATTTGCGCGACATGACGGGCTTCATCGACGGCACGGCGAACCCCAAGGGCGACGACCGCGCAACCGCCGCCCTTGTGCCCGAAGGCCGCGCGGGGGCGGGCGGCGCCTATGTCCTGACGCAGAAATGGGTGCACGATCTGGACTCGTTTCGCGCCTTGTCCGTCCGCGAGCAGGAACGGGTCATCGGGCGCACCAAGCCGGACAGCGTGGAATTAACCGGCGACGCCATGCCGCCGGACTCCCACGTGTCGCGCACGGATGTGAAGGTGGATGGCGTCGCCTATAAAATGTACCGGCGCAGCGCCCCCATCGGGACCGTATCGGAACACGGGCTGTATTTCCTCGCCTTCGCCTGCGATCCCATTCGCTTCGACGTCTCGCTACAACGAATGTTCGGAACGTCGGGCGACGGCGTGCATGACCGTTTGATCGAATTTTCGAAACCGGTCACCGGCGCCTACTGGTTCGCGCCGTCCCGCGAGGATTTGGCTGCGATTTAACTCGGGCTAATCCCGGGGCCATTTTCCTACAAACGGCGTTTGCAGCGCGCGTTCGACCAGCTCCAGCCGGTCCTGACCGTAGAACATGTCGCCATCGATGAAATAGGTCGGCGACCCGAAGACCGAGCGCTGGATGGCCTCGTCGGTGTTGCGTTTGAAAATCGCCTGAATCTCCGTTGATTCGGCGGCGTCCAGCAACGGGTCCGGGTTGATCCCGATGGATTGCGCCAGCGTCTTCAGGGTCGCGGCGTCGGACAAATCAGCATCGTCGCGCCAATGCCCCTGCAACAGGCAATGCGACAACCCGTCGATGTCCTGGCCTTGTTTGACAGCGGCGATCAACATGCCGCTCGCCAGGGTCATGTCCGCAAAATGATGCGCGGGAAAGCCCTGCATAATTGGCACGTCGCGCCATTCCGCCCAGCGTTCGATCTCGCGCCCGAAATAATAGGACCGGTGCGCCGTGCTGCGTTCGCGGGTCGATCCGGCGCCCGATGTCGTCACCACGGGTTGGTAATCGAACGGCTTGTGGACGATCCGGCGCCCCGCCGCGCGTGCGATGTCGATGAACCGGGCGGACCCCAGATAGGCGAAGACGGAATGGGCGGCGTAAAAATATTCAATGATGGGCTCTGCCATGAGTGGCTCCCTGGAAAAACGAAAACGGGCATAACCGCAAACGGGCATAAACGAAAACGGCGGGAAACAATCATGCTTCCCGCCGCTTGTGAAGTCTATGCCTGGCCGGGCTCAGTCCATCGGCAAGCCGGGATGGACATTGCGCGAATTGGAGATATCGATAAAGCCCGTTTGCAGCGCGGGCATGCCGTTTTCGGCGACAAGTTCCGGCGTCCAGCCGCCATTATGGTGCACCATGCGGATCGGGCGCGGCTGGCTGTACAGCGACAATTCGCCCGCGCGTTGGTGGAAAATCTGGCCGTTGACGTAGTTGGCCCCTTCGGACGCCAGGAACGTGATCAGCGGCGCGATGGCGTCGGCGCGGCTGCGGGTCAGCCGTTCTTCGCGAATGCGGGCCTGTTCCGCATCCTTCGGCGTCGGCACGGAACGGGTCATGCGCGTGTCCGCCGAGGGACAGATCGTGTTGCAGGTGATGCCCTTGGAGGCGTTCTCCATCGCGATGATGCGCGACATGCCGGCGATGCCCATCTTGGCGGCGCCATAATTGGCCTGTCCGATGTTGCCCAGAAGACCCGAGGTCGAACTGCACATGATGATGCGACCGTATTCCTGATCGCGGAACAGATTGATGGCTGTGCGCACAACGTTGAAATGGCCGTTCAGATGGACGTCGATGACATCCTTCCAATCGTCCGGCGACATTTTGTGAAACATGCGGTCGCGCAGGATGCCTGCGGGGTTGAAGATAATGTGCAAGCCGCCCAATTCGTCGCGCGCCTGTTGCACCATGTCGAGGCAATCTTCGTAGCTGGTGACGGACCCGAAGTTAAACGACGCTTCCCCACCATCGGCCTTGATCTGGTTGGCGATGTCTTCGGCGGGGCCTTTGTCGCCGCCTTCGCCGCCGCCGCCAACGCCGGGATCGTTCACCAGAACCTTCGCCCCGTTCGCGGCGAACATTTTCGCGACTTCGGCGCCAACGCCCCGACCGCCGCCCGTGACCAGCGCCACGCGCCCATCCAACATACCCATTTTTATTCTCCCGATGACCCTGAGTTTATCTGAATTTTATAATGTCGCATCGTGGCGCGCGGCCCCGATAGTGTCAACACCGGACCCCCGATTTGTACGGACCAAATCGCCGCATCCCGGGCGTTTCGACAGCGCGCAAACCTGTCAGGAAATGGTTAGGCGATCCCAAGGTTCGCCGAAACTCGCAGAGTCGCACGTTGCGCCCAGGCGGACTAGCGGCAGGGTTTTATGTAATTGTTCGTCGATCCTGGCCTGTCGCACAGGTTTGCGGAGACGATGGATTAATTTTGTGTCCCTATTTGACCCACATCAAAGCGCAGACCTTACGAAGGGATTAGTATTCACGTCTGTTAAAGATGGAGGGTCGCTGGTCATGCGTCTGACGGGTGTATGCAGGTTTCTGGCTCCTTTTGAGCGTATTGGCGCCGTTTTATTTGTCGCGTTGACGCTGATTTTTGCGGACAGCGCTTTTAACGTGGCGAGAGCCGTTACCGTCGGTGGGTTTAGCGCCAATCTGGGCGTCACCGGCCCAGGACAGAACGATGTGTTTTTTGTGCCCTTTTCCAACCCAATTGCGGAAGTCACGATCACAGGGTTAGCTCAAGTATCCTATTCTGCGTCAAGTGGGCCGGTACCGGCATTCACAACCATCAAGAACATTAACTATCTTTTATTTGAAGGCGAAGAAACACACGATGACTATCAAGATATAATCCCGGCCAATTTTACGGGATTGGTTATTGGTCCCGCTTTGAGCTATTCCGTCACAAAAAATTTGCCCGTAGGGGATTATGAGGCGACTATCCACATGCGCATTTCCTTAGAAAACAGTTTGATCGTTTTCGCTGACAGCAGCACGATTCGTAACTTTAGCGTTGTGGCCCGTGATCCGGTTCCGGAACCGGGAAGCGGGTTTATTCTCGCCGCTGGACTCGTTCTTGGTGGAATGCTTCTCAGAAAAAGAACGCCCCGTCTTTTACGTTGGTTTTAAGATTTGTGATCCATTAGGCCGTTGAAGTATCGGTCGGTTCAGAGATGCTTGGTCGCGCGGCTGTAATGTCGCGCCACGGTGAATTGGCGCCAATTTATGTT
Source organism: Rhodospirillaceae bacterium (assembly GCA_018660965.1). Lineage (GTDB taxonomy): Bacteria > Pseudomonadota > Alphaproteobacteria > UBA8366 > JABJJH01. Next base: position 5,685 of record JABJJH010000581.1, read on the forward strand.
AATTCGCTGAGCCATAAGAGAAATTTGACCGCTCGGGTTTGATGCTCACCCCTAAAGCTTATTGTGACGGCTTGCCGCCTTCTATGGTGACGCGGTGCATGGAGCGGCGTTGGCCGGGGTAGTCGTTCAGCGCGTAGTGTTGAACGCAGCGATTGTCCCAGAACGCGACGGAATTTTTCTCCCACCGGAACCGGCAGGTGAATTCCGGTTTTTGCGAATGCGCGTACAGATATTCCAGCAACGGTCGGCTTTCCGCGTCGGTCATGTCGGTGAAACGCTGCGTGAACGGTCGGTTGACGTAGAGCAGCTTGCGGCCGGTTTCCGGGTGCGTGCACACGACGGGGTGTTCGCTGGCGATGTTGGGGCCGCCGTTCGAATCCTCACGTAATTTCGTGGAGCGGGTCTCGTTGCGTTTGCGCGCGCTGTCCGGGTCGCTCAACGTGTCGTCGCTGTGGGTCGCCGTCATCGCGCCCAGCATGTCCTTCATGCCGTCCGACAGGGTTTCATAGGCCAGATACTGGCTGGCGAACATGGTGTCGCCGCCCACGTCGGGCACTTCCAGCGCATACAGGATGGATCCCATCACCGGTTTGGGAAAGAACGTCACGTCGGCGTGCCACACGCCGCCGATATTGTTGGCGTCGGACGGTTCCTTTAACACCGGCAGGATTTCCGGGTGCCCGTCGAGCGGAAAATATTGCGGATGGATGTTCAACTCCCCGAAGCGCCGTCCGAAATCCTTGTGCTGATCCGGCGTCATGTGCTGGTCGCGAAAGAAGATGACCTGATGTTGCAGGTAGGCGTCGTGGATTTCACCAAAGGTTTCGTCGTCCATCGGTTGGCCCAGATCGACCCCGTGAATTTCCGCGCCCAGCGCGCCCGCGACCGGTTGAACGTCGATATGTGCGTATTCCATGGCGTCATCTCCTGTGCCTGCCCATTGCTGCTGCCTGTTGCGGCTCGGCGCAATGCTGGCGCCTTCAGCGCGACTGCGCAAGCTTGCCCCGCGCCATTGCACCCGCGCCATTGCATACGTCCGGGCATGTTGTACCATCGCTGGATACTGAAATTTTGGGGGAGAAGCATCATGCCCGGCATCGACGTCACACCCTTAACCTTGCACATTGGCGCGGAAATCAGCGGCGTCGATCTGTCCAAGCCATTGTCACCGGACATTGTCGCCGAAATCCGCGCGGCGTTCCTGATGTGGAAGGTGGTGTTCTTTCGCGATCAGAACCTCGATCACGCCCAGCATGTCGCGATGGCGCGCGCCTTCGGCGATCCGACCATCGGTCATGCGGTGTTTGGCCATGTGGACGGCTTTCCGGAAGTGTATTCGGTCGCCAAGACGCGCACCGCCAACCAGTTCCGCGAGCAGAAAATGGTGACGAGCTGGACCGGCTGGCACGCCGACATCACCGCCGCCGTCAATCCGCCCATGGCGTCCATTCTGCGCGGCGTCACGATCCCGCCCTTTGGCGGCGATACGCTGTGGAGCAATCTGGCCGCCGCCTATACCGGCCTGTCCGACACCATGCGCGCCATCGTGGATGATTTGCGCGGGGTGCATGTATTCGGGTCGAACGACGGCGTGCGGACGACCAGCGAATACGACAAGACGCTGGATC
>JABJJH010000562.1 GCA_018660965.1 Rhodospirillaceae bacterium
AACCGGCATGATAGGCGCTCGGCGCCTCATCAATCCCCGCGACATCGGCGAGCGCCGAGATGCCCGGATTGCCTCGACCCGCCATAACCTTGCCACCCTGAGTCACGAAGACCCTGTTGATCCCCGTCAACAGCGCCACATCGCACACCGTTCCCAACGCCACTAAATCCAGCCACTGACGTAAATCCGGTTCACTCCGATTGTTATACCAGCCGCACTCACGCAACGCGCGATTTACAGCCGCCACCAACAAAAAGGCGACGCCGACCGCAGCCATCTGGCCATGCGGGCTGTCATCGTCGAGCCGGTTCGGGTTAACGACCGCATGGGCCTGCGGCAACCTGGGTTCCGCAACGTGGTGGTCGACGACTATCACGTCCAGACCTGCCTGGGCACCTGCCGCCAACGCATCGAACGCAGTTATCCCACAATCAACGGTGATGACGACCTTGGCGCCATTTTCGGCCAATTTCCGCAAGGCGGTCGCGTTCGGGCCATAGCCTTCCTTCAACCGGTCTGGAATATAAACAGCGATATCACTGCCAACCGCTTTAAAAAAACGGTCAAGCAACGCCGACGATGTGGCGCCATCCACATCGTAATCGCCAAATACCGCAATGGCTTCGTTCTGGCGGATAGCTTGAACGACCCGCGCCACGGCCCGGTCCATGTCATTAAGGTGCGCGGGGTCGGGCATTTGCGTCCGCAAGTTCGGATTTAGGAACGCTTCCGCGTCCTCCAATCCGACGCCACGCCCCGCCATGATCCGCCCAAGAATTTCAGGCAAGCCAAAGCGTTGCGACAGCGCCAATCCCAAACGTTCGTCGTCGCCGCGCAAGCGCCAGCGCTTGCCCGTACTCGAACGCTCGACATCAAGAAAGGCGGACTGTGTTTCGCTCATTCGTCGACAAAGGAAAAACCCGTCTTTTTCGTGAAATCGTGCTCGGCGCTAATTTTACGAACCGTACCGCTCTTGGATCGCATGACAATGGATTCAGTGAACGCCCCGGTCGCGGTGCGCCGGACGCCACGAACCATGGCGCCATCGGTGACGCCAGTCGCCGCGAACATGACGTTACCGCTCGCCAAATCCAACAGCCCGTATTTTCGATCCAAGTCCGTAATATTCCAACGCGCCGCGCGGGCCCGCTCGTCGTCATTGCGAAAAATCAGGCGCCCCTGCATTTGTCCGCCAATGCACCGCAACGCCGCCGCCGCTAAAACGCCTTCGGGGGCCCCACCGCTCCCAACATACATATCGACGCCACTGTCGCCGCTGGACGTTGCAATAACGCCGGAGACGTCGCCATCGGAAATCAACATGATACGCGCGCCAGAATCTCGCACCGCGCGGATCAGATCCGCATGACGCGGTCGATCAAGAATACAAACCAGCAGATCCTCGACTTTCTTGCCTTTGGCTTCCGAGAGATATTTCAGATTTTCCAATGGCGTATTGTCGATATCAACGACGCCTTCCGGCAATCCCCCGCCGACAGCTATTTTATCCATATAAACGTCTGGGGCGTTCAGAAACCCGCCCTTGTCAGCCATCGCGATCACGGCCAGGGCGTTCGTGCCACCTTTCGCCGTAATCGTCGTACCTTCCAACGGGTCAAGCGCGATATCGACTTCCGGCCCGTCGCCCATGCCGACCTCTTCGCCGATAAACAACATGGGCGCTTCGTCCCGCTCGCCCTCGCCAATGACGACAACGCCATTGATCGATAAACCATTCAGCGCCTGGCGCATGGAGTCGACAGCGGCCTGATCGGCGGCTTTTTCATCCCCACGCCCCATCCAGCGGGACGCCGCGAGCGCCGCAGCTTCGGTGACCCGGACAGCTTCCATCGCCAGGTTACGTTCCATCGTTAATGTTTCTTCGGCCATAAAGGCTCCTCCGCAAACTTAATTATCCATAAGATATAACAGGCCGCCGCGATGGCTTACATACTCTCTATGCGAATCATACGCGGCGTTTCAGCAACACTCTCCAAACGGTCCAACGACGACAGCGCTTCCTGAATAGCGGCTTCCTGGGTTTCATGCGTCGTCAACACGACCGGCACGAAACCACTATCCGAGCGCGCCCGCTGTATCGCCGATTCAATCGAAATATTAGCGTCGCGAAGCGTCGTTGCGATATCGGCGAAGACGCCAGTGGTATCCTGCACCATCAATCGGATGTAATACAGGCCCACGCGTTCATTCAGCGATAGCGACGGTGTGCGCGACAACATTTCAACCGGAATGCCAAATGTCGGGGTCATCCGTCCCAGGGCGATATCGACGACATCCGCGACGACGGCCGACGCGGTAGGCCCCGCGCCCGCGCCACGACCTTCAAACATCGTGGTTCCAACGAAATCCCCTTCGGCGACGACGCCGTTATAAACGCCTTCAACCGCCGCGATGGGCGCGCCTAGCGGCACCATCGCCGGATACACCCGCTGCAACACGCCAGCCTTGGTCCGTTCCGTGATCCCCAGTAATTTTATGCGATACCCCAATTCCGTCGCATAAGCGATATCCTCGGCGGCGACGTGGCGAATGCCTTCGATATGAACGCCGTCGAAATCCACGTCGCATCCAAACGCGACACTGGTCAGAATCGCTAATTTATGCGCGGCGTCCACGCCATCGATATCGAAACTGGGATCAGCTTCGGCATAGCCGAGCGTTTGCGCCTCGGCCAGCACGTCCTCGAACGGTCGCCCCGTTTCACGCATCGTCGTCAGAATGTAATTGCACGTGCCATTCAAAATACCGTGCAGACTTGAGACGCCATTCCCGGCAAGTCCTTCACGCAGGGCCTTGATCACGGGAATGCCGCCAGCGACAGCCGCTTCAAAGGCCAACGTCACCGTCGCCGCTTCCGCCCGCGCCGCCAAATCAGAACCATGCAATGCGACGAGCGCCTTGTTGGCGGTGACAACATGGCGCCCCGCCGCAATCGCCGCATCACACACGTCACGCGCCGGTCCCTCGCTCCCGCCGATTAACTCCACGACGACATCGGCGCCGCAGTCCCTCGCCATATCAACAGGATCGTCGAACCATTTATAACCTTCCAGGGAAACGCCACGATCTCGGGACCGGTCCCGGGCGGAAACCGCCACGACCTCGATTGCCCGCCCGCATCGTGCGCTTAACAAATCACGATGGGTTTCCAATAATTGAAGTGTTCCGGCGCCAACCGTACCAAGACCGGCAATCGCCAACGACAACTTGTTTTTCATCTTTTCACTACCCGCAAGCCATTGGCGTGATCTGGAACAAACTCATCGGCGCGCGCAAGAAAACGCCGGATATTTCGTGTCGCCTGGCGAATTCTTTGGGTATTTTCCGACAAAGCGATGCGCACGTATCCTTCGCCGAGTTCGCCAAACCCGACGCCCGGTGCGACGGCTACCTTGGCTTCGCTCAGCAGCAGTTTGGAAAATTGAAGACTTCCCATAGCGTCGAAAGGTTCCGGAATTCGCGCCCAGGCGAACATTGTCGCGGACGGAACCGTAATTGGCCACCCGGCGCGATTTAACCCGTCGATTAAGGCGTCGCGCCGCTCCCGATAAACCCGGCGCATATCCTCCACGCAATCCTGCGGACCATTCAACGCCGCCGTCGCCGCAACTTGAATGGGCGTAAACGCACCATAATCCAGATAACTCTTAACCCGCGCCAGGGCGCCGATCAGGCGTTCATTGCCGACGGCGAACCCCACGCGCCAACCAGGCATCGCATAGGTCTTGCTGCATGACGTGAATTCAACGGTGATGTCGCGCGCGCCCGGCACCTGTAAAACCGAAGGTGGCGGCGTGTCGTCGAAATAAATTTCGGAATAAGCGAGGTCAGACAGTATGTAGATTTCATGCTGTCGGCAAAACGCGACGACTTCCTCGTAAAAATCGAGATCCGCGACTTCCGCCGTCGGGTTCGACGGGTAATTCAGAACAAGAGCCGTCGGTTTCGGCACGGAATATACGACCGCGCGCTCCAGACCTTCCATGAATTCCGGGCCAGGGGCCGCATGAATATGCCGAACGGCGCCGCCCGCGATGATGAACCCGAACTGATGGATCGGATAAGAAGGATTCGGCGCCAGAATGATGTCACCCGGACTGGTGATCGCCTGCGCCAGATTCGCCAGTCCCTCTTTAGACCCGAGCGTTACGATGGCTTCACGCTCGGGATCAATCGCCACATTGAAGCGACGTTCGTAATACGCCGACAACGCCCGCCGCAGCCCCGGGATGCCCCTGGAATTCGAATAGCGATGTGCACGCGGATTTTGCACGGTTTCAACAAGCTTGTCGATAATGTGCGACGGCGGCGGCATGTCCGGGTTGCCCATGCCAAGGTCGATAATATCTTCCTCGGCGGCGCGCGCCCGCGCCTTCATTTCATTAACTTCCGCAAAGACATAAGGCGGTAGTCGCTTTATCTTGTGAAATTCCTGTTCCATGATTTGTCGTCGCTAAGGTTGGGGCGCTAAGGTTGCGTGAGCATTCGCGATTTTGCGTCGTCGAGGTTGGCGCTTTGTACCGCCCGAAATGAATAGTGTCGATGAATACTTCCGTAGAACGGTTAATACCAAATTCTCAGAGCCCAAGCCATGGTCCAAAATGGTGGCTCGCCTAGTGAATACATATAATATAGCGAGAACACCAACAACTACAGGCGACGGGGAATGACACGCCAGGGTTCGAAAACGAAAACGCCTGAAATATGACCGACGACGTCGAAACTTGGCTTGAAATGACGCGCCAACATTATGCTTCCTCGAATTGGAGCGATTGCTTAATTGCAGCCGAGCAGAGCATTCGTCTTGATCCTTCAAACGCTGAAGTTCACCTTATGCGCGCTTCGGCGTTTATGGCGCTTCGTCAGTTTCCCGAAGCCGCCGCATCGGCCCAGAAAGTCGTCGTGCTGGCGCCTGACAACGCGGAAGTGCGTATCTTCCACGCTCGATGTCTCATGGCGTTGAAACAATTCGGCGACGCCATCCCTTCCGCCCAGGCCGCCGTACAACTTGCGCCAAATTCGGCGGAATCACACCTCATCCTTGGGGCGTGCTTGAAACGCGCGGACCGGGTCGACGAGTCGGAAGCGCCACTATCCTCAGCCATAAAACTTAATCCAAACGCTTACGAGGCGCTGAATGACCTGGCCGACATACATATTGCGCGGGGGGACGCCGCCAGCGCGGTGGATTGTTTGCGGCGATCGCATGAGATCAAGCCATTTAATCTCGACGCTATGTCAGGGCTTTGTTTTTATACCGCGTTTGACCAACGCGCGACGACCGCCGATCTTTTCCAAATTAACCGAGAGTGGAGCCAACACCTGAACGCAGCGGCGAAAGATCATGTCAATGGCGTGTATCCCCCTTATACTGAGATTAACCCGCGCGCCGACAAAAAAATTCGTATTGCCTATCTCGCGAATGATTTTTTTGACCATGTGACATCTTGGTTTCTCGAACCGGTTCTGGCGCGGCATAATCGATCAAAATTTCACGTAACTTGCTATTCGGGCGCCGAGCGCAAGGATCACGTGACTGCTAAACTAGCCTCACTGGTCGATGTATGGCGCGACATTAACGAAGAGGATATCGAAGGTACTGTCGGCCAAATTCGGCGCGATAATATCGATATCCTCATTTTGGCTTCGTTTTTTCGCGGCAAGGATCGCCGCGTTCTGGCCTACCGAGCGGCGCCGATTCAAGTGGGCTATCACAACAGGGTGGCGTCTACCGGACTGGACACAGTCGATTACATAATCACCCAAGACGTTTCTGACCCGAAAGGCAAGGTCGACAGCCTGTACACCGAATCCCTGGTCAGGATAACCAATCACAACACATATCTACCACCGCCAAACGCCCCTGCCCCTAACGCCCCACCATGCCTCGACAATGGATTTGTGACGTTCGGAAGCTTTAATAATCACGCAAAAATAAACGACGGCGTTATCAAAGTGTGGTCTGGCATTCTGGCCGCCATACCAGATAGCCAATTGATTTTACGCAGTTCGCGATATTTCGAAAATCCGACAACCTGCAATCTTTTCCGCAAGCGCTTCGCCGCATTTGGGACAGATCCGGCGCGCTTGACATTTCAGGGGTTCCGAAAAACACGACAGGATCACCTGCGTGACATGGGCGACGCCGATATTGCGCTGGACCCTTTTCCGTGCAGTGGCGGCACGACGAGCTACGAATCCCTGTGGATGGGCCTGCCTTTGGTTTCATTGGAAACCGATACAATTATGGGACGCCAGGGCCTCTACTTCCTTCAAAAACTAGACATGATGGATTTGTCGTGCACCACGCCAGAAGCCTATATCGACGCCGCGCACCGCCTCGCCAACGATCCAGCGCGACTACAGCGCTTAAGAAAAACGCTTCGAGGCGCCGTCGATTCCAATTTATTGAATTACGACAATCATGTTTGCGAACTCGAATCCGCTTATGAGACAATGTGGCGTCGACGCATTGATGGCACACCACATACGCCGTTCGATGTTTGCGGCGACAAGGTGTTAGAAGATTAAAACAGCGCGCCCTGCGAAAAACGATGTTAGCGTCGCAGGAAAATTTCCACACGCCGGTTGGCCGCCTCGCCCGCCGCCGTGAATTCGGAATACACCTGTTTCGAATCGCCTGCGCCATCCATCTGCAATCGAGACGGAGGCACTCCCAAGCCTACCAGCGCCGCTCCAACCGACTTCGCACGGCGCAGGGACACTTCATAATTAATGGCGCTTCGGCGCGCAGCGTCAAACGTCTTCGCGCGACCACTCGCATGTCCGACGATTGCCAACATTCCTCCGGATTGCTTTTGCGCGTCCGCGATTTGACGAAGAATTGACGTATCCACGCGCTGCACGACAGTAGATCCATCCGCAAAGTATATCGTCGCGATTTGGACCAAGTCGCTCGACGCTTGAGGCGCAGGGACACGGCTTTGATATTGTGGCGCCGGCGGCGCGACAGGCGCGGCTTTCGCTTGCATGGGGGCCATTACAGGGGCCAGCACGGGTGGCGTTCGCGGCGTAGGCGTCGCCATGGGAGGGGGCGCTGGGATTGGTGTGGCAGGGACTGGCTTGGCGACCCTCGCCTGCGTTCTGGACGCGGGAGAACCCGTCCTTTTTTGAACTTCCTTGCGAATTTGGGCGTCCGTGTAGCGGGCGTTCTTGGTGTCCGCGGTCAGGCCCTGCGCGATGCCGGCCTGCTGTTCAGCCAGTGATGGAATTTTGGGCCGCTCCGGGACCGAATTCAATTTTGGATACGGCTTGGTCGAATCGGGCTGCGCCGCAACAGTGGTTTTTTCGTCGTCGCTGAACCATGACATTGGGTTCATGGCGTCCGGCAAATCGGGGATGCTTTCGCATCCCGCAAGAGCAAGCGTTGTGATGGTTAGTAACATTAGGCGCTTTGGGAACACCCCTAACACGCTCCCAATGCGCTCGACATTGACAATTTTCATATTTATTTCAATTCCTTAACGATTCTTCTTTTCACCAACGACCCCCAAACACCCATCGTGGGCGTTTACCCGAACCCATTTATGTTGCAGCGCACCATAAATATGAATATCGTAGATGGAATCCGACACTATGCAAACACCGCCACAATGATCCGAGCACTATACCCGAGGACGCCAGCCGCGCGGTAAATTTAAGGAATTCATCATGACCGGACAATCGGATAGTCAACCTCCACTCCCGAATCCGACTGAAATCGCCGAAACGATGAAATCAATCGCGGAGCGAAGTCAAAAACTTGTTGAAAACTTTCTCGCCGAACAATCGGTAGCATCGAACATCGGCGACACGATGGGACACGCGGACCCGATGAACGTGGGCGCGGCGTTCCTGGAAATGACGCGGCATATGTTGGCGGACCCGGCGAAGCTCGCCGAAGCACAAGTGAAATTCTGGCGGGATTATGGGGAATTGTGGCAAAGCTCCGCGCGACGATTTTTGGGGCAGTCCGACGAGCCGCGTGAAACACCGACCGCCGACGACCGCCGTTTCAAGGACCCGGAATGGGAATCGAACGCGGTTTTCGACTTCATCAAACAATCGTACCTACTCTCGTCGCGCTGGCTGCTCGACACGGTCCACGACGTCGAGGGTCTGGATGAAATTACCGCCCGAAAAACCGATTTTTACGCACGCCAGTTCGTGGACGCGATCGCGCCGACGAATTTCGCGATGACCAACCCCGAAGTACTTCGCGCCACCGTCGAATCCGGTGGCGAAAACCTGATCTCAGGCTTGCAAAACATGCTGAGCGATCTGGAGCGCGGCGACGGTAATCTACGCATCAAAATGGTCGATGAACACGCATTCACCATCGGCGAAGACATCGCGACGACGCCGGGCAAAGTGGTCTTTCAGAACGAACTCATGCAATTAATCCAATATGCGCCGACAACGGAAACGGTCTATCGCCGCCCGTTGTTGATCATTCCGCCCTGGATCAACAAATATTACATTCTCGACCTACGTCCCAAAAATTCATTCATTCGATGGGCCGTCGACCAAGGGCTCACGGTCTATATCATTTCCTGGGTCAATCCGGACGAAACTTTGGCGACGAAGACCTTCGAAGATTATATGTTCGGCGCGCCGTTATGCGCCCTGGACGCCATCGAGCAAGCGACCGGAGAACGGGAGGTCAACGTCATCGGGTATTGCCTGGGCGGAACGCTGCTCGCCGCCACGTTGGCTTATATGACAGAAAAAGGCGACAACCGCTTCCATTCGGCAACCTACTTCACGTCCATGATCGATTTCACTGACGCAGGTGAACTGAGTGTGTTCATCGACGAAGAACAGCTCACCTCGCTTGAAGATCGCATGAACGAACGCGGGTATCTGGAAGGTCACGAAATGGCGACAACGTTCAATATGTTGCGCGCCAATGACTTGATCTGGTCCTTCGTGGTCAACAATTATCTGCTGGGCAAGGAACCGGCGCCCTTCGATCTGCTGTACTGGAATTCCGACTCGACCCGGATGCCGGCCGCCATGCACAATTTTTATTTGCGCCAGATGTACCTTGAAAACAAGCTCATCGAACCGGGTGGATTGGAATTTGGCGGCGCGCCCATCGACCTTGGCAGAATCAAAACGCCAACCTTTATTCTCTCTACACGCGAAGATCATATTGCGCCATGGAAGTCGACCTATGCCGGCGTCAATACCTATGGCGGACCAGTCAAATTCTGCCTCGCCGCTTCCGGTCACATCGCGGGCGTTATCAATCCCCCCGAAAGTGGCAAGTATTCGCATTGGACAAACAGCGCCAAACCCAAATCTCCCGACGACTGGCTCAACGGCGCCGAAGAACACGCAGGGTCCTGGTGGCCTGAATGGTCCAAGTGGATTGGACGTCACGGCGGAGGAAAAGTCCCCGCGCGCATTCCAGGCGACGGCGATCTACCCGTGATAGAAGATGCGCCGGGCGCTTATGTAAAGGCGCGATTGTAGTAATCACACTTTATGTTTCCGCCCTGTGGAACATAGAGAACACTAGGCTTTGGCATGCGAACCGGTTTTTCGGTTTTGGACGGTGACGCAAACAACATATCAAGCGTCATTGTTTCGGCGTCGAATCCGATGCGGCGCCGTCACGCTCGGTAACGAGAATCCTTAAAAGTCGCTGAATTTCCGCAATGCCCTCGGCAATATCTTCGAGCCTACTCTCTCTGATTTGAGCGCTCTTTAAAAGCGTGCGGCGAATCGCGCGGTACATAAAAAAACCAATTAAAAGCGCAGGTGGCAGCAATATTATGGCGAGTAATCGTGTTAGTCCCATCTCGTAGGCTAAATTACCGAGTACGGGGTACAACGCAGCTTTTATGGTTTCTGATATTTGATACAACACGTGTGCTTACTCCGTATCAATGCCGCCTACTAAAGGACAGCGTAACGCTTTACGCCATGCTCGAATTTTAAGAGCACTCTAAGATAAAATAGTACAAAGTGCATTTCTTAAGCTCATAAACGAGATCGTAAGAGTATCAGGACGTATGCGACTCCACAATTCGACACATCACCCAACTCCGAATTAAGCAGACGGACGGTCAAAATTTGGGATTTTCTGTTCCGCCACGACTTTGAGTACAACCTCGTTTCGCCGCCCAATTTCTCTACGCGTGTTTGGATTGTAAGTTATTTAATTGAATACAGATATTTAAAGGGACATGGAGAAAAATCATTCCAACGGCGCAACAACCTTGGTACGTTAAGAGGAACTTCTAGGTAGATCAACAATTCAAGACTTCAACGCCCTTTTCACATTCCATGATGGACATAATGAAAGATGCACGATCAACCAATCATCATTCGCACCGCCAGGAATGTCTATTGAGGTCCCAAAATTCATTTGGAGCGATCAGCGTGGCGTTAAGCGTGACCCTTGGCGTTTTGTTTACACCGGTCACCCCAACTCATGCCGATGTCCGCATTTGGACAGATAAAGAAAATGTTATCCTAAACCGACATTCCCCAAGTAGAATGCCCTTTCTTGCATGTTGTCGATGTTTTGTGCCCCGAGCAAGCCGCCTGTACGACTTTCGCTGTTGTTTGGGCACCTGACCCAGGAACTGAGCGCGATTTCTGGTCTCGACAGCTT
>JABJJH010000583.1 GCA_018660965.1 Rhodospirillaceae bacterium
CCCGCCGCTCATCGCCTGCAATTCCTCAATCGTTGTCGCCCTGGCGAGGCTCGCCCGGCTGAGGCCAATATCGGCGAGGGTGTGGTCGTTCAGCAAGGACAGTTCGTGAGTCGTCCGGTTGAACGTGTGGCGCTGCACAATGCCCGTGAAGAATCCGGCGATCGTGCTGCCCAGTTCGGAATGGGTCGGGTGGGTTAATGTGATGTCTGACATGGTCATAATTCCTTATTTTTAATCTGTCTGTCCAAGCCCGCAATCATGCGTGGCTCTTTCTTGTCTTCTTATATGGTTGTTTTAACGGTATTATGTGACGTTTTTATTGCAGTGCAGCATTGTCAAAAATGCATGCCTTGCCAACAAAGGGCGCCGATGACTAGCTTATGCGCAGCGGAGGAAAGCCGATGACCAAGAAGAATGCCGGGAAAAACCCCAACACACCGAACGACGACCTGAAATCGGCGCTGGCGGAGGCGGGCGCGACGATGAGCGTGGAGGCCGCGCGCGCGGTGCTGGCCGGGGTGGCGGGCGCGCCCGGCGGTCGAACGCCGGAGGCCTGGGTCGATCTTATCGCGCCGGATGCGAATGCGGCGCAGCGGGCCCGCCTGCACGGATTCGCGAAGACCGTTGCGCAGGTGTCCAACGATGGGTTGGGCGAAAGCCCCGCCCCGCCCGAACGGCTGGCCGACTTGCGCGCGGAAATGGTGCGCCGCAACCTGGACGGTTTCATCGTTCCGCGCACGGACGAATATCAGGGCGAATACGTGCCGCCGCACTCGGACCGGCTGCGCTGGCTGACCGGGTTTTCGGGGTCCGCCGGGGTCGCCATCGTCCTGGCGGACAAGGCCGCCATTTTCATCGATGGGCGCTACACGTTGCAGGTGCAATCGGAAGTGCGCCCGGACATCGTCGAACCACGCCATTTGGCCGACGCGCCCCCCGGCGAATGGATCATCGACCACCTGCCCAAAGGCGCAAAACTGGGCTTTGACCCCTGGCTGCACACGCAACGTTCCGCCGACGTGTTTCGCAAGGCCGCCGGGAAAGCAGGCGGCGCGTTGATCGCCGTCGCGGATAATCCCATCGACGCGATCTGGGGCGCCCAGCCCGCGGCCCCCATTGCGCCCGTCGTTCCCCACCCGATGGAATACGCGGGTAAATCGGCGGACGAAAAACGCCGTGAAATCGGCGCCGCGTTACAAAAGGATGGTCTGGATGCGGCTGTTCTGACCGCGCCGGATTCCATCGCCTGGCTGCTTAACATTCGCGGCGGCGATGTTTCACACACGCCGCTGCCGCTATCCTTCGCCATCGTGCGCCAATCCGGATCGGTGGATTTATTCATCGACCCGCGCAAACTGGCGCCGGGCGCAGCGGCCCATCTGGGCAACGGCGTGGCCGTGGCGGCGCCGGACGCATTTCCCGCCGCGCTGGAAGCCCTGGACGGCAAGTCGGTTCGTGTCGACCCTGGCGGCGCGGCGTCGGCCGTGTTCGATCATCTTAAAACCGGCGGCGCCACAGTGGATTCCGGCGCGGACCCCTGCGCGCTGCCCAAGGCCCGCAAGAACGACGTCGAGTTGACCGGCGCGCGCAACGCGCATGAACGCGACGGCGCGGCGCTGACGCGGTTTCTGGCCTGGGTGTCCACTCAATCGCAACAGGGAGGCTTGCGGGAAATACAGGCGGCGGACCAACTGCAAGCCTATCGCTATGAAAGCGACATGGCGCGGGACTTAAGCTTCCGGACAATTTCCGGTTCCGGCGCAAACGGCGCCATCGTGCATTACAGCGTCTCGGAAAAAACCGACCGCACGATCCTGGATGGCGAACTTTTTCTGGTCGATTCCGGCGCCCAGTATCTGGATGGGACGACCGATGTGACGCGAACCATCGCCATCGGCGCGCCCAGCTTGGAAATGAAGGACCGCTTCACACGCGTGCTGAAAGGCCATATCGCTATCGCCACGGCGCGGTTCCCGAAAGGCGTGACGGGATCACAACTCGACCCGATGGCGCGCCGCGCCTTATGGGACGCCGGTCTCGATTTCGACCATGGCACGGGGCACGGCGTCGGCAGCTATCTGGGCGTTCATGAAGGGCCGCACCGCATATCAAAGGCGGGCAACACTATCGCCCTGGAGCCGGGGATGATCGTGTCCAACGAACCGGGTTATTACAAAACCGGCGAATACGGCATTCGCATTGAAAATTTGATCGTGGTGACGGCGTGCGATCTGGACGGCGCGGAACGCCCGATGCTGGCCTTCGAAACCCTGACCCTGGCGCCCATCGACTGCACCCTGATCGACCC
>JABJJH010000576.1 GCA_018660965.1 Rhodospirillaceae bacterium
CGAGGAAATCGTCGGCAAGATGGCGGAACTGGGCCTGTTCGGCTCCATCATCGACGAAGAATACGGCGGGCTGGGCCTGTCCTGTTCGACCTACGCCAAGGTCGTGGAATCGGTGACGCGGGTGTGGATGTCGCTGGCGGGCATCTTCAATTCCCATTTGATCATGTCGTCCTGCGTCCAGCGCGCCGGGACCGAGGCGCAGAAAAAGAAATGGCTGCCTAAATTCGCCAGCGGTGAAATCCGCGGCGGGCTGGCGCTGACCGAACCGAACTGCGGCACCGATTTGCAGGCCATCCGTACCCGTGCGGTGAAGGACGGCGACCACTACGTCGTCAACGGCGCCAAGACGTGGATTTCCAACGGCATCCACGGCCATTGCTTCGCAGTGATGGTCAAGACCGATTGGGAAGTCGATCCGCGCCACCGGGGCATCAGCCTGTTCCTAATTGAAAAGGGCGAAGGGTTCACGCCGTCACGCAAGCTGGAGAAGCTCGGCTACAAGGGCATCGATTCCGCCGAACTGCTGTTCGATAATTGCCGCGTCCCGGCGGAAAACCTGATTGGCGGCAAGGAAGGCCAGGGCTTCAAACACGTCATGGGCGGGTTGGAGCTGGGCCGCATCAATGTGGCCGCGCGCGGCGTCGGGTTGTCGCAAGCCGCCCTCGACGAAGCCGTCAAATACGCGCAAACCCGCGAGACCTTCGGTCAGCCCATCGCCCAGCATCAGGCGATCCAGTTGAACGTCGCCGACATGGTGACGCGCACCGAAGCCGCGCGCCTGTTGACCTACCGGGCGGCCGAAGCCTTCGACCGCGGCGAACGGTGCGATATGGAAGCGGGCATGGCGAAGCTGTTCGCGACCGAAGCCGCGGTCACGAATTCGATGGACTCCATGCGCGTACATGGCGGCTACGGCTATTCCAAGGAATTCCCGGTCGAACGCTATTACCGCGACGCGCCGCTGTTGACCATTGGCGAAGGCACCAACGAATTGCAGCGCATCATTATCGCCCGGCAACTCTTCGCCCGTAATCCGGTATAGAGTATCCTGTATAAATAACTCCGTCCCCCATTCGAAAGGCAGGCGCATCATGACAATGGCTCTTTCACACCTGAAGGTTCTCGACCTCACATCCAACCTCTCGGGACCCTATTGCGCGATGATCCTCGCCGATCAGGGGGCGGACGTCATCAAGATCGAACGACCGGACGTCGGCGACGACATGCGGTTGACCCCGCCGTTCATCAATGGCGAAAGCGCGCCGTTCATGTTGTTCAACCGCAACAAGCGCAGCATGATCCTCGACTTCAAGGACCCGGCCGATCTGGAACAATTCAAGCTTCTGGTCGCGGACGCCGACGTGTTGGTGGAAAATTTCAAGCCCGGCACGGCGGAACGCATCGGCGTCGGGTATGACGCCATGCACGCGCTCAACCCGCGTCTGGTGTATTGCTCGATTTCCGGGTTCGGCCAGACCGGCCCCTACGCCAAACGCGGCGGGTTCGATCTGATCAGCCAGGGCATGACCGGTCTGGCGGCGGTGTGCGGCGACGAAGACGGACCGCCGCATCGTTTGCCAATCCCGGTCACCGATCTGTGCGGCGGCATGAATGGCGCGCTCGGCGTGCTGACGGCCATCGCCGCGCGCGAACAAACCGGCGAAGGACAACACGTCGACACCTCGCTGTACGAAGCCGGGCTGGCGTTGGGCGTGTATGAAGCCGCGTACCATTTCGCCACCGACGAGGTCCCCCCGCGCCTCGGCCAGCGCCATCGCGGCAGCGCACCGTATCAGATTTTCAAAACGAAGGACGGGTATGTCACCGTCGGCGGCGCAGCGCAGAAGTTCTGGTCGATCACCTGCAACGTGCTGGGCTGTCCGGAACTGATCGACGACCCGCGCTTCGCGGCCAAGGCCGACCGAGTCAAAAACAATGTCGAACTGGTCGATATCCTGGAAACCTACTTCGCGAAGGAAACCACGGATCACTGGTTCCAGGCGCTCGACGCGCAGGGTGTGCCCGCCGGCCCGGTGCAGGACCACAAGGAAGCGCTCAGCGACCCACAGGCGCTGGCGCGCGACATGGTGGTCAAGGTTAATCATCCCACCGCCGGGGAAACCAAGACGCTCGGCGTTCACATCAAGCTGTCGGACACCCCGGGCGCGGTGCGCCGCCCGGCCCCGCGCCACGGCGAACACACCGAAGAAATTATCGCCGACCTCGCCAAACGAAAAGCGGCGGAGTAGCGGGTTACCGGGTCAAAAAAGCCCGAAAGCGGCGCGCCACGTCGTAGGGCGACACGGTGGGGCGGCCCAGATTCTTGATGCTGCCGGGTTGCACGCGGATGCGGATGAAATGCGGCCCCGGCGCGCTCAAGGCGGCTTTGACGCTGATCTCGAACCCGGCGATGTCGTCGACCGTGGCGGCGCTGGCGTAGCCGCAGGCCAGCGCGACGCGGGCGAAATCGACCCCGGCGGACACGGTCGCCTGCCCTCCGGTGGAATCATGCACCCCGTTATCGAAGACGATGTGGATCAGGTTTTTCGGGTTCTGCGCCCCTATCGTCGCCAGATTGCCCATTTTCATGAGCGCCGCGCCGTCGCCGTCGAGCACGATGACCGGGCGTTCGGTGTTGAGCGCAACGCCGAGCCCCATGGCGCTGGCGCAGCCCATCGAACCGACCTGATAGATATGCTGGTCGCGGTCGTCCAGGGTGAACAATTCGCGGCCGCATTTGCCCGTCGTGGCGACAATCGCCGCATCCTCCACGCCCAGCGACAACAGCATTTCCAGCGCGTCGTAGCGGCGCGGCAAATCCCCGCCTGTCGTGTAGTCCAGCGGGCTCGCCAGGGGCCGCACCGGCAAGGGCGGCTCATCCAGTTCCGCGTCCCCCACCGATCCCTTGGCCATGACGAACGCATAGGGCAATTCCCGCGTCGCCATTTGATCGAAGGCGGTGTCAAGCGAAGGCCGGATCTGGTCGACTTCGCTGGGGAAAGATGCGTGGCGAACGTCGATATCGTCCAGCACCCGGTCGACGATCTGCCCCATCAATTCATGTTGCGGTTCGTCGTTCAGCCCCGGTTGGCCGCGCCAGGTGACGATCATCATGGTGGGAATGCGGAACGGCCAGTTCATCGACGTTATCGGATTGACCGTGTTGCCCAGGCCTGAATTCTGGCAGATCACCACCGTGTTGCGGCCCGCCAGCCACGCCCCGGCGGCGATCCCGACGGCTTCGCCTTCGCTGGCGGCGCCGACATAATCCAGATCCCGGCGGCTGATGACCCGGTTGATGACCGGGGTCAGAAACGAACACGGCACGCCGGTAAAAAAGTCGAACCCGGCGTCGCGCGCGGGATCGAGAAAATCGTCGGCCTCAATCATGGAAACTTCCGATCAAAGAATGTTGCGCGCCCGCGCCAGATCAAGCGCGTCGTCGATATCGAGCCACTGGCCGGTGATGTACTGCACCTGCACCTTGTGGCCCGAAGCGATCAAGCGGATGAGCAGGTCTGGAATTTCCGCACTTCGCAGCGATCCATCGGCGTCCATCGCGTCCAGTTCTGCGCGCGCGGCGGCGGCCCCGGCATCGCTTAACTTCAACATGCCGACCCATTCGCCCGTGGCGTCTTCGGGTGATGTATCGGGACCGGCGCCGGTCAGATACACGGGCGCGTCATCCAGGAAGTCGGTGGAGAATGCGCGGTCTCCCACGACAAGGTCGCGCACCAGCCCTTCGGAGGATTGTTCCCGCTCGCGCCACAACGCATCGGCGACGATGACGATATCGCCGTCCGCGCGCAACAGCGCATCCAGCATGTAGGGACGGAACAGAATATCCCCATAGGTCACAAGGCACGGGCCTTCGAGGACATCGCGGGCGCAGGCCATGGAGTACAGTTCCCTGGTGTCAGCGTATTCGTCGTTGTCCCGGACGCCGACAGACGGCAGATCAATCGCTTCCTTCTTGTACCCGCGCACAATGGTGACGTCCTGAACGCCCGCGCCGTTCAACATCGCGATTTGACGACGCAGCAGCGGTTGGCCGCGTACATCGATCATGCATTTCGGCTTGTCGTCGGTCAGGGACCCCAGCGCCGCGCCGCGCGACGCCGCCAGAACGACGGCCTTATACCCGGCGTCCTGGGTCGGCAGATAGCGTTCCTCGGCGGCGGCCAGTTCCTCGTTGCCGGTCAATTCGAACACTTCCTTGACGCTGGAAATACGCCCTTCCGCGCCGACCAGGGATTCGGTTTCGAAAATTTCGCGGCTGAGGTCGCGCATGGCCTGAATGGCGACGCGCATATTGTGATTGGCCCAGATAATGAGGCTGATGTCGTGGTCGCGGAATTGCTGCGTCGGCGTCGCGTAATACATGGTCGGCACGATCACCACCGGCGACCGGTTGTCCCATTCCTTGGTGAAGGCGAAAATTTCATCCGGTTCGGCGATCTTGGAGTGGATTAAAATCGCATCCGCGCCCGCTTCGTGATACGCCGCCGCCCGGCGCAACGCTTCGTCCAGCCCCCAGCCGGGAATCAACGCCTCGACCCGCGC
>JABJJH010000237.1 GCA_018660965.1 Rhodospirillaceae bacterium
CACCGGCATGACGGAAACACTGACGACGCTTCGGCTCATTTCATTTCCGGGCACAGGCAATTTGCCGCTTTTCGCGGGAACGGAGAAGGGATTTTTCGAAACGCAAGGCGTCGAAATTGCTTTGGAAACGACGCCAAGTTCAATGTACCAGGCGCAAAAACTGGTTGCCGGAGAATTCGATCTGGCATGTACGGCGGTGGACAATGTTTTCGCCTATCAGGAAGGCGCCGGTGAGATAGAACTCGACCGCGACCCGGATTTATTCATCGCCATGGGGGCGACGCAGATTGAACTCTGTTTCGTCGTCGCACCGGACATCGAAACCTTCGCCGACCTCAAGGGCAAGACCATCGCCATGGACGCCCTGGCGACAGGGTTCGCCTTCGTGTTGTACCAGATGTTGGAAAACGCCGGGCTGTCCGGCGACGATGTCACGCTGGTGTCGGTCGGATCAACGCCCAGCCGCTGGGAAGCGGTGCGCGACGGCAAGCATGCGGGCACGTTGTTGATCGAACCGTTCACCAGCACCGCGCGCGCCGCCGGGTTCCGCGTTCTGGAAAGCAGCCTGGACACTTTCACGCACTATCAGGGACAGGTCTACACCGCCAGCCGCGCCTGGGCCGCCGCCAACCGGGAGAGCCTGACCGCGTTCATGCGCGGTTATCTCGATGCGCTGGATTGGGTGTTGGCCCCCGCCAACCGGGACGAGGCCGAAGCCATGCTGGCGCGCAACATGCCGATGATGAAACCGCAAGCCATCGCGCCCGCGATGAACAAACTGATGGCGGCGCGCACGGGTCTGACGCCGGGCGCCACCATCGATCTCAAGAACCTTCAAGCTGTGCTCGATTTACGCGCCCGCTTCGGCCCCAACCCACCCGGCGGACCGGACAAATACCTCGACCTGACGTATTACGACTCGGTAATGAATGACCGGTCCGCTTGAAGTCGTGGGCCGCTGAAAAAGCATTGTCCCATCCAGGCGGACATGTCACGCTTGGTTAACGTCACAGTATTAATTTCACATTCGGGGAGGCCATCATGATTCATGAACTCAGAACCTACACGTTCCATCCGGGTAAATTGCCCGGTTATCTGAAGATCGCCGAAGAAATCGGTCGCCCTATTCGCGGCAACGATTATGGCGTCAATCTTGGCTACTGGACCAGCGAGTTCGGCCGACTCAATCAGATTTGGCATCTTTGGGAATACGAAGATTTGAACGCCCGCGAAGCGCTGCGCGTGAAATTGTCGCAGAACAAGGACTGGACGGGTCAGTACGTCGCGAAAATCAGAGAGCTAATTCAGCGTCAGGATATCCGGATCATGGCTCCTCATGCCGATTTTACGCCCCCGCAGGGCGATGGAAATGTCTACGAATTGCGGTATTACCGGACACAAACCGGACGCGCGGGCGAATGGCTCGGTCATTTCAAGGACATCATGCCGGTACGCGAAAAATATTCCAAAAACGTCGGCATCTGGAACACGCAGGCGCCGCAGCCCAACGAAGTCGTGCACATGTGGGCCTACGATAGTCTGAACGCCCGGGCGGACGCCCGCGCCAAGGTCGGCGCGGACAAGGATTGGCACGGCTTTTTGGCCAAGGCGGGGTCGCTGCTGGTCGAGATGAATTCGATTGTGCTGACGCCGACGAACTATTCGCCCGCGAAATAGACGTCCTTCGGACCTAATGGACAGACCGGGTCGAACATGATCCGGTCTATCTGTCGCGATCAGCCCACGACGCTGACGTTTTCGTTGATGGCCAACTGGCTGCCATTTTCGTCGCTTTCGTAGACGGAATAGCCGTTTCCGCCAATCGTGACGGACCCCGTGTTGGTCCACCCCGCGCCCGTATCCACCAGATCGCCCGCATCACCGTCGATGACGAGACTTTCGGCAGTGCCGGTCAGGCTGTTATTGGCGCCGGCGGCCGCGAACACGGTGAATTCATCCAGGATCAACGTGTTGTCGCCGCTCCCGCCAAAGTCGATCAGTTCCAGGTTGCTTAACTGATCGCCGCGCAATTCGGTCAGATTGAAACTCTGGCCCGCCCCGGTGAATTCTAGGACATCGGTCCCGTCGCCACCGTCCAGTCGGCCAAATCCTGTATCGGGCGCGACGAAGACATCGTCGCCCGCGCCGCCATGCATCAGGTCTTTCCCGCCACCGCCGATGATGGTGTCGTCGCCATCGCCGCCGGAGAACACATCCGCGCCCGACGTTCCGGTCAAAATGTTATTTCCAGCATCGCCTTGTTGGGTCACGGCCTTGGCGTCCAGCGTTATGTTGCTGGAGGTTTGCACAGCGTCCAGAACAACCCCGCCGCCAACGTCCAACCCATTAATTTCATGGAAACTACCGGTCAAGGTGCCCGCGTTGACGACCGAGAAACTATCACCAACCGAAACATCAAACCCGCCGTATTCAATCGTATCAACCGTTCCACCCAGCGAAAATTCACCGGTCACCGTCAGTTGATCGTGACCATCGTGAATGCCCGGCGTTAACCCGCCCAGTTCAAATTCATAAAACGACGAAGACCCAAACGAGAAATCACCGTCGATGGTCGCCGTGCCGGGTGACGCCCCCGTGAACAGCGTACCGTTATTCGTGAAGATACCGCCATTCGCCAGCGCAATCGTGCCACCCGACGAAATATCGACCGTTGCGCCAGCATTGTTGAGCAACGTGCCGGTGTCCACAGTCAAGGTGAAGGCGCCACTCAAAAACAATAAATTTGAGTTTGATAGAATATCGGTACTATTTCCAAATTGTAGTGTCTGGTTACCGTTAACAACAAAGTCAATCGTACCAGTATTCGTAACTGTCGTGGCAGCGGATTTTAAAATTCCACCAGAACCTTGTCCGCCGCCGCCGCCACGGTATTGGTTAAAGGTTACACCACTTTCTATAACGCTGCCTTGAAAATCCCAATTTTGCGCCAACACAACTGTGTCGTCTTTGACGGTCAGGGTGCTGTCCGTATCATGCGACACCGTCAACGTTCCCGTATCCGACATCGCCCGAATATCGGAGGATTGAAGCGTTAGCGTGGCCGCGCCAGCGTCGAAAAAGTCAATATTTTCGATACCCTCAATCCTGGTGTCGCCAATCGCCGTTAAGTCGAGTGCAAACCCACCTTGCATCACCACGAAATCGCTGCCGCTGCCGCCATCGAGCTTGGCGAACGTGGAATCCGTGATGACCAAATCATCGGCGCCCGCACCGCCGCGCAAGACATCCGCGCCGCCATTTCCTAGCAGAAGGTCGTCGCCCTGGCCGCCAACGATCACATCGACCCCGGCGGTTCCCGTTAGCGTTTCCGCCGCCGCCGTACCCGCCAGCGTCACTTTGCCGAAGAAATCCCCGCCGAAGATGACATATCCGGCGCCAGCGTTGGATCCGCCCGCGTCGTTATAATATGCGCCGACGAAAAGATCATCGAAACCGTCGCCGTCAATGTCGCCGGCGGACGCGGCAGCGAATCCGGCATAGTCACCCGTGTTTTCGCCTTCGATCCTGAAACCCGCCGTCCCTTGTTCAACATCGGTTTTCAGATTGATCGAGGTCGGAGAAGTACCGGACCCGAACACCACCCACGCCGCGCCATACCCATCGTTATAATATGCGCCAACGATGACGTCATCGAACCCATCGCCATTCACGTCACCCGCAGAATCGACGGAGCGGCCCGTCGCGTCGTTCGCGGCGGCGCCGTTTATCTTGAAGCCGCCGGTTCCCAACGCAATATCATCCAGATTGATCGACGTCGGCGCCGTCGTTGACCCAAAAATGACATAGGCGGCGCCCGCAGCGGCATTGCCAAGCGCATCGTTGTCTCTAGCGCCGACGATCAAATCGTCGATCCCGTCACCATTCACGTCCCCCGCCGAAGACACGGCGTCTCCCACAATATCGCCCGCGGCTTCACCGGTAATCTTGAAGCCGCCGGTGCCCAGCGCGATTGTATCGAGACTAACCGATGTCAAATTCGTCGCGGACCCAAACACCACATAGGCCGCACCCGCGTTCACGCCGCCGCCATCGTTTAAGCGAGCGCCGATAACCACATCGTCGATCCCGTCACCATTAAGGTCACCCGCCGAACTAACGGAATCCCCCGTGCGGTCACCAGCGATATCAATCGTGATTTTAAAACCACCCGTGCCCGCCGCTATATTGGCCAGACTGGTCTCCGGCGTGCTCGACCCGAACACGACGTACGCCGCACCCGAATCGGGAAAATCTTCGCCAGGGGCATCGTCCGCAACCGCGCTAATAATAAAATCGTCAATCCCATCGCCGTTGACATCACCGGCAGAACCGACGGAAGCGCCTGCTGCGTCCGACGCCTGTTCCCCGGCGAGCTTAAAGCCAGCCGAACCCAACGCCGCCAAATTGACCGACGACGGTGGCGTGGCCGCCCCAAACACCACATAGGCCGCGCCGGCGCCTGAGCCACCGGCGTCGTTGCCAACCGCGCCGACAATCAGGTCATCGAATCCGTCGCCGTTTACGTCGCCCGCCGCAGACACAGCCTCTCCCACCTGATCGCCTGCCGCCTCGCCGGTGATCTTGAACCCACCGGTCCCCAGCGCCACATTATCCAGGTTGATCGACGATGGCCGCACACTCCCACCGAACACGACATAAGCGGCGCCTGCTCCAGCTCCACCGGCGTCGTTCAGAAACGCGCCGATGATAACGTCATCGAACCCATCCCCGTTCACATCGCCCGCCGAAGATAGGGAAAATCCCGCTACATCAAGGGTGGTTTCGCCGGTAATTTTATACCCGCCAACGCCCAGCGCTACGTCTTCAAGATAATTTGGCGTTACAAGTGTGTCCGCTAGGACACCGGCAGTGTCGATCCCGTTTTGGACAATCAGCGTCGCGCTGCCAAAGGTGAACTTATTGAACACGCCACCTTGCAAATCGAGGGTGCCTGCCGCCGTGAAGACGCCGCTCGTTTGCACCACGTCCCCGGCGGACCCGAACACCGTTAATGTGTCGGTATTCGCCGCATCAAACACATCGCTTGCGTGCAGCGTGAGCGTGTTGTTACCGCCGCCATCAAGGTCAATGGCTTCGAAGTTGTCGACATCGTCCGGGAATGTCGAAGGATCGCCGGTGTTGATTGAAATACCGCCGCTTACCACCAGGGTGTCCGACCCCGCGCCGCCATCGACGGTCGTGTCCGCCGCGTCGAACGCAATCCGGTCATCGCCATTCCCGCCGAAAATGGAGTCCGCGCCCGCGCCGCCGTCGAGGAAGTCGTCGCCGTCACCGCCCTGCACATCGTCGTTCCCCGCGTTGCCGATCAGCGTATCGTCGCCGCCCTCACCGCGGAGCCGGTTGTCGTTGCCGTCGCCGGTCAATGTATCGCGGAATTGCGAACCGCGAAGACGTTCAATGTTGGTGATGGTGTCCGTGCCGCCGAAGCCATCGGCGAATGTGACCGTTGCGCCCGTCGAGAGATCAATCGTGATCCCGGTCTTGGCGCCCGTGTACCGCACTTCGTCTAACGAACCGCCCCGGCCATCGATGAAATCATTCCCGCCGCGCGCCCGGAATTGTTCGAAACCAGCGCCGTTCGACCCCAAGAGCGTATCGTCGGAATTTGACGTCCGTACCTGATTTATACCAACCAGCGTATCCGTCCCGCCGAACCCATCCAGCGCCGTACCCGCATCCAGATCAACCGTTACGCCCGGTGACTGCCGGTATTCCACGCGCGTATTGCCGTTACCGGTAATCGTGTCGTTCCCGCCAAGCCCTTCAAAGACGATAAATGTCCCAAAGTTCCCAGAATGCAGCGTACCGGCGGTAAATACGTCGTTTCCGGTTCCGCCAATGATTCTGTCGGCGACTTTTATGATATCGGTTCCGAATTCCGCGCTCGTCGCTGTGCCGAACGCATCGAACACGCCCATATTAACCGTCAGCGGCGACGTACCCGCCGAATAGTCGAACTGGTTGAATTCAGATGACGAGCTGCCGCCGAAACCGCCGATCAATAAATCGTTCCCGGCGCTGGCGAAGATAATATCCGTGCCCTTGCCGCTGTCGATGGTGTTGACGCCGCTATCGCCGGTCAACGTGTCGTTACCGTCGCCGCCGGTCAGGTTTTCGATATTAACCAGTGTATCCGTGGCGCCGCCTTTATCTATGGCGCGGCCTGTCGTCAAATTGGCTGTTACGCCAAGGCCAGTGCGGAAAAAATAGGTCGCGGTATCGGAGCCGGCGCCGCCATCCAGGTAATCCGCCCCAAAGTTACCCAACAGTTCATTATTACCGGCGTCACCAATCAGGATATCGGCGAAATCGGAACCGGACAGTCGTTCAATATTGGACAGGGTGTCCACATCGCCATACCCGTCGAACCCGACCCCCGTCGACAGATTGACGATGACGCCGTTAGGATCCTCGAAATAACTCGCCTGATCGAGGCCGCCGACGCCTTGCGTGCCACCGTTGATCACATCGTTCCCGGCGCCGCCACGAAGGTTTTCACTACTGGTGTTGGTGTCGGACCCGGTGATGATGTCGTTGAACGCCGATCCGGTTATGTCCAGGCCGTTACCGGCCAGCGAATCCGTTCCACCGAATCCGTCGAACGCAATCCCCGTCGCCAGACTGACCGTGACCCCGGCCGTTGAATTGTCGTAGCGAACGCGTTGTACGTTCGTGAACGTGTCATTGCCGCCCAAGCCTTCGAATTCGATGCCGGTGGCGGAAAAAGTGTCGGCCCCGGACCCGCCGATAAGCGCGTCGATATTGATTAACGTGTCGGTTCCGAATTCCGAACTGACCACCGTCCCGGACGTGCTCGATCCAGTAACCGTCAAGCCCAGCGTGCCAGTCGAATACGTCGCCACGCTGTAGTTGGTGGCGAATTCCTCGAAATTCGAACTGCCGCGAAGAATGTC
>JABJJH010000584.1 GCA_018660965.1 Rhodospirillaceae bacterium
CAACCTTAATATCGTTGAACCCTTCCAGGGCGATGCCGCACTCATAAGCGTTCTGAACTTCACGAACATCGTCCTTGAAACGCCGCAGGGTCTGCAAGCCGCCATTGAAAATGACAACGTCATCACGCAAGAGCCGCACTTTCGCGCCCCGCCGCACCATGCCTTCGGTTACGAAGCTGCCCGCGATCTTGCCAACCTTGCTGACGTTGAACACTTCGCGCACCTCGGCGTAGCCGATGATGTTTTCTCTTATTTCCGGCGCCAGCATGCCGCTGAGCAGTTTCTTCATGTCATCGACGAGATCATAAATGATTGAGTAATACCGGATGTCGACGTTTTCCTTGCGCGCCAGTTCCCGCGCCTGCGGATTGGCGCGAACATTGAAACCGAGAATAACGCCGTTCGAAGCGCCCGCGAGGCCGATATCGGATTCCGTAATGCCGCCGACCCCGGTATGCAAAAACACGCACTTCACTTCACTCGTCGCCAGATTGTCCAAAGCGTTCGTGATCGCCTCGACCGACCCTTGCACGTCGCCCTTGAGCACAAGGCTCAACGTGGAAGCTTCACCTTCCTTGATGCGCTCGAACATCTGTTCGAGCGTACCGCGCCCGCCGACCGCCAATTGGCCTGCGCGCACCTTGCGTTGGCGGTACTCGGTAATTTCCCGGGCCCGCCCTTCGTCCGCAACAACCGCAAAATCGTCACCAGCCAATGGCGCCCCTTGCATTCCCAGCACCTCAACCGGCATGGATGGTCCGGCTTCCTTGACGTTCCGGCCCTTGTCGTTGATCAACGCGCGGACGCGACCCCATTCCGAACCGGCAATGAAAACATCACCGATCCGCAACGTGCCGCGTTGCACCAAAACCGTCGCAACCGCGCCGCGTCCGCGCTCGAGTTTGGCTTCGACAACAGCACCAAGCGCCGGGCGAACCACGCTCGCCTTCAACTCCATCAATTCCGCCTGCAGTAGAATGGCTTCTTCCAGGGCATCAAGATTGGTCTTCTTCAGCGCCGATATTTCAATGTCCTGAACATCGCCGCCAAGACTTTCCACGACGATCTCGTGCGACAGCAATTCATTGCGAATGCGTGCCGCGTCCGCGTTCGGATGGTCCATCTTGTTGATCGCGACAATCAACGGCACCCCCGCCGCCTTGGCGTGGCTGATCGCTTCGGCGGTTTGCGGTTGAACGCTATCGTCGGCGGCGACAACCAGAACCACGATATCGGTGACCTTGGCCCCGCGAGAACGCATTTCGGTAAAGGCTTCGTGTCCCGGCGTATCCAGAAACGTAATTTGCGCGCCACTCGACAAATTCACCTGATAGGCGCCGATATGCTGCGTAATCCCACCGGCTTCACCGGCGACCACGTCGGTTTCCCGCAAGGCGTCGAGCAAGGACGTCTTGCCGTGATCGACATGGCCCATGATCGTGACCACCGGCGCACGCGGTTCGGACTCCGATTCATCAAAGTCTTCGACTCCATCCAGGCCAATTTCGACATCGGAATCGGCAACGCGTTTTGGTGTATGGCCAAATTCCGCAACGACAAGCTCCGCCGTATCGGCTTCAATCACCTGATCCATGTTGGCCATGATATCCAGTTTCATGAGCGCACGAATTACATCGGAACCGCGTTCGGCCATTCTGTTCGCCAAATCACTAACCGTGATCGTTTCGGGGATAACAACCTCGCGAACAATCTTGGTCGTTTCGATGCCGCCCGCCGCTTGGCGCGCCCGCAATTTCTCGCGTTCGCGCGCGCGCTTCAACGCAGCGATGCTGCGGCCGCGTTCCGTGGCGCCGTCTTCCGTTTCAAGCGCCTGGGCAATTGTTAACTTGCTGGTTCGACGACGCGACTGCTGACGCGCGCGCTGGGTTTGCGTCCGCTTCGCGTCGGCCTTTTCCCCGCGCAGCGCTCCTTCGTCCTCCATCGGCGCCGCTTTCGGCGACGCGGTCCCGCGTGGAATAGCTTTTTCCGCCGGCGGCGCCACGACTTCAATCACGGCTTCGGCTTCTTTGCGCGCATCCTCTTCGGATTTTTTACGCGCTTCCTCCGCCGCCCGGCGTTCATCCTCCACCGCCTTTTCCTTGGCTTCGATCTCGGCCTTCCGGCGCGCTTCCTGCTCGTCGATCCGCGTCCGCTCAACATCTTCAGCCGCACCATGGAGCGCACGGATGCGCGCTTCACGCTCCCGATCCGTCAGATCGCCACTAATCGACTTGGGGTCAACAGACAAGTTCTCATCCGGCGCAGGATAGCCTTTTTTGACCTCCTGCATATTGCCGCCGACGCCGCGCTCGAAGGTGCGTTTCCGCTTCACTTCGACTGTTACCGACTTCGATCGGCCATGGCTGAAGCTTTGCCGGACCTTTCCGGTCTCGACGGTTTTGTTCAACTCCAACCGGCCTGGTTTGCTCAAACTCAGCTTACCGTCTTGTTCTTTACTTTCGCTCATTCTTTTCCTCGTTTTCCGGACAGTGCCGGATTCCGATCAACCGCGCGGCCGTTTCCGCGAAACTATCAGCCAAACCGCCCGGCGCCAATGCGCCGTGCACAACCGCATCGCGGCCAAACGCCACGCCAAGTTCGTCGCGCCGCAAAATGTCTATCCTTGGCGGATCCGACGCGATCCCGCCAAGTTTATTGCGTCCACTCTCACTCGCATCCACCGCACCCAGAAGATAGGCCGCCTCACCACTTCGCAACCACCCTTCGACTTTCATATAGCCGCATACCGCCTGACCAGCGCGGCGCGCCAAAGCGAGTAATTCTGTGCAACGCCGAACCAGAAGCGCCTCGACCTGATCCGCCAAATCGTCGTTCACCCGCACCGCGCGCCGCGCCGCGCGAGCAAACAAATTCCGTTTACACGCCGTCTTAATGCTTATCCTATCGGCGCTCAACCAAATTCCACGGCCCGGCAAGTCGCCTTTGATGTCGGGCACGACAGTATCGTCGGGTCCAATAACGAACCGAACCATCCGCGACGGCGGCAAATCTTCACCCGTCACGATACAATAGCGCTGCGGTTCCTTAGCAGGTCCGCCGCCACTGGCGGCCGCCTCAACCTGAGTTTGCGCCCCATCGAGAACCATGTTCAAGCATGACCTCAGCCAGCAAACGCTGGTTCACCCGACGAGTCTACGTCGGTCATGTCTTCCGCGGCTTGCGCCGCCGCATCTTCGGCGGCCTTCACCCGCATCTCCTCGACTTCCTCTTCCGTTAGCCAACCTTCGGCGACGCGCGCCTTCATTATAAGATCGTTCGCCGCTTCCTCGGTCAACTCAAACTCGGTGAGAAAGCCGTCCGCCGAATCGGTCAACTCATCGGATGCCAACCCAGCGAAGTCATCCACCGTCTTTATCTCGTTTTCACCCAGTTTCAGCAACATTGGCACGGTCAAGCCCGGCAACGCCGCCAGTTCGTCCGTTACGCCCAGCTCACGCCGCCGCGTCTCCTGGCGCTCGGTTTCCGCCTCCAAAAAGACCCGCGCGCGGTTTTGCAGCTCGCCCGCCAGGTCATCGTCAAAACCTTCGATGCCTGAAATATCCTCCAGGGGAACGAAGGCGACTTCCTCGACTTCCGTGAACCCTTCCGTCACCAGCAAATGGGCGATGACGTCATCAACGTCCAACGCTTCCATGAAGGTTTCGCTGCGCGCCATGAATTCTTTCTGTCGGCGCTCGGATTCCTCTTCCTCGGTCAGGATATCAATGTCCCATCCGGTCAGCATCGACGCCAACCTGACATTCTGGCCACGCCGACCGATCGCGAGGCTTAACTGCTCGTCCGGCACGACTACTTCTATCTTGTGACGGTCTTCGTCGAGCACAACCTTGGCTACTTCCGCCGGGGCCAGCGCATTGACCACGAACGTCGCCGGATCGGGCGACCAGGGGATAATATCGATTTTTTCCCCCTGAAGTTCGGCGACAACCGCCTGCACGCGGCTTCCCCGCATGCCGACGCAGGCGCCGACCGGGTCGATGCCGCTGTCATTGGAATGCACGCCGATTTTGGCGCGACTGCCCGGGTCCCGCGCGACGGCGTCTATTTCAATGATGCTGTCATAGATTTCGGGGACTTCCTGAGCGAATAATTTTGCCATGAATTGCGGGTGAGTGCGTGACAGGAACACCTGCGGGCCCCGGGGCTCGCGGCGCACGTCGTAGATATAGGCGCGGACGCGTTCGTTCCGCCGAAAGTGTTCACGCGGCAACAATTCGTCACGCCGGACCACCGCTTCCGACCGACCGAGATCGACGGTCACATTGCCGAATTCAACCCGCTTCACCAGACCATTGACGATTTCACCGATGCGGCCCTTATATTCTTCGTATTGGCGTTCGCGTTCGGCATCCCGGACTTTTTGAACGATGACCTGTTTCGCGGTTTGCGCGGCGACGCGCCCGAAATCAATCGGCGGCAAGGGATCGACGATGAATTCGCCCACCACAGCGTCGGCTTTGCGCGCCTGGGCCTCCTCCAGCGTCAATTGCGTGACGTCATTTTCAATCTCGTCTGCGACTTCCAAATACCGCGCGAGTTGAATGTCGCCCGTGCTTCGATCAACGGTGGCGCGGATATCATGTTCGTGACCATATTTTGATCGACCGGCCTTTTGAATGGCCTCTTCCATAGCCTCCAGCACCTGTTCACGGTCGATGCCCTTTTCCCTGGCGACCGTATCGGCGACCTGCAGGATTTCCATTGTTAGATTTACAACCGTTTCCATGGCCTTGTCCGTCCGTTTCTAGCTAACCGTCCAACAACGGCGCTGCTCGATGATCCGCAGCGCCTTGCTTGTTAATGACCTGGCGCCGACCCGCGCCTTAATGAACCGCGTCGCCTTGCGCCGCGGCGATAAGTTCATCGGTGAGAACCAGTTTAGCGGTCACAATCTCGCCCACCGGTAATTCGACATCGCCATGATCCGTGGCGAGCCTGACCTTGTTTTCCTCGACGCCTAAAATCGTTCCATTATAGCGCTTACGCCCCTCAATCAGGCGCTGCATCTCTATTTTGGCCAAATGTCCCGCAAAGCGGTCAAAATCCTTCGCCCGGGTTAACGGCCTGTCGATTCCTGGCGAACTTACCTCCAGCGCGTAGGCGCCGCGAATTGGATCCTCCACATCGAATATCGCCGACAGGGCGCGACTGATGCTGGCGCAATCCTCGACCGTCATGTCGCCGCCATCGACGCGCTCGGCCATGATCTGCAAGGTGCGGCGTTCTGATCCGCTTAAATGCACGCGCACCAATTCGTACCCCATATCATCTAATGGGGCTTCAATCAGGGCTTCAATCCGACGCTGTAAATCCATGTCGTTCGTAATTCCGTCCCGGAATAAAAAAAGGGCGGGCCGTCGTGCCCACCCACTCGTTCAGTCGTCAAATACGACTGTATGGGATTACGGTGCTTATTTAGGCGCATTCCCCGCAATTCTCAAGCATTTTGTGACGCTAATTCGCCCGTGTCACCGGTGGCGCCGATTGAAGCGCAAATATACGCAGGCGTCGCCGCGCGCAAGCGCCTTTTCTTCATAACGGGTTGGCGATGCATCCGCCGGACGCCGACGCCAATCCGCCGGTCCCCGACACACCCATTCAAACGCGCCGTGGCGCAAAATATGAAACAGCATCCACCGGATATACTCCATGTGATCGCTGGCGAGGCGCAATTCGGCGCCATCCGACAGAACCCGCGCCAAGGAATCGAGATTTTCACGCGACACGATGCGCCGGTTGTTGTGCCGCGCCTTCGGCCAGGGATCGGGGAACAGGATGAAACAGCGTGAAATCGAACCGTCGGGCAACGCGTCGAGCAAATCCCGAGCATCGTCGGGATGAACGCGGATGTTTTTCAAGCCCCGCTCGTCGATGTCCGTCATCAAGCGAGCGACACCATTCATAAACGGTTCGCATCCGATAAACCCGACGCCCGGATGGGCTTCGGCCTGCGCCGCCAGATGTTCCCCGGCGCCAAATCCGATTTCAAGCCACGCTTCCTTGATCGGATTCCCAACCGAAGCGTTCGTGGAATTTACAAACAGGCGATGAGGATCAATCGGTGGGTTGGATAGATCAACCGAAAGCGCGGCGAGGCCGGTTTCCAGCTGTCGCGCGCGACTCGACCGCAACCGTCGCCCGTGACGGCGGCCATGAAAAACTCGTCGTTCCCGCATTGCTATCGCCGCCGAAACGCCGCTATTGAAGAACGCCGCGTCAGGTCAGCGCTGCCTTCAGGCTCTCGACCAGATCGGTGCGTTCCCAGGAAAACCCGCCATCTTCCGTCGGCGTGCGTCCGAAATGGCCATACGCCGCAGTCGGCACGTAAATCGGTCGGCTCAAGTTCAGATGCTCGCGAATATTACGCGGACTCAGATCCATGACCTCGTTAACCGCGCGGGATAGCTTGTCGTCATCCACGGTTCCGGTGCCGTAGGTGTCGATATAAACCGACAGGGGCTTCGACACGCCAATCGCGTAAGCCACCTGAATGACGCATCGTTCGGCCAGTTCCGCTGCAACAATGTTTTTTGCGACATACCGCGCGGCGTACGCCGCCGACCGGTCAACCTTGGACGGGTCCTTGCCGGAAAACGCGCCGCCGCCATGCGGGGCCGCGCCGCCATAGGTGTCGACGATAATTTTCCGACCGGTAAGGCCCGCGTCGCTATCGGGACCACCAATGACGAAGCGGCCCGTCGGGTTAACGTAAAATTCGTCTTCGGGACACATCCAGCCGTCGGGCAGCACCGCTTCGACATACGGGCGAACAATTTCGCGCACCTGGGCCTGATCCAACTCTTCCTCGTGTTGCGTTGACACGACGACAGAGGTGGCGCCGACCGGCTGGCCATTCTCGTAGCGCAACGTGACCTGGCTTTTCGAATCGGGGCCGAGTCCGGCAATCGTTCCCGCGTGGCGGGCTTCGGCCAGGGTGCGCAGAATTTCATGGCTGAAATGAATCGCCGCCGGCATCAACACCGGTGTTTCCCGGCAGGCGTATCCAAACATCAAGCCTTGGTCGCCTGCGCCTTCATCCTTGTTTCCCGCCGCATCAACGCCTTGAGCGATATCAACGGATTGTCCATGAAGATAGCATTCGAACGACAGGTTTTTCCAATGGAACCCGTCCTGTTCATACCCTATTTCCCGGACTGCGTTCCGCGCCAGTTTTTCCAAAAGCTCGGCGTTGACCTGGCCGTTCGCGTCCACGAGGCTTTCAGGACCGCGGACTTCGCCCGCCAGAACGATGCGGTTCGTCGTGCATAGGGTTTCACAGCCGACACGCGACAACGGGTCCGCCGCCAGAAATGCGTTCACCACCTCATCGGACACCCTGTCGCTGACCTTGTCCGGATGGCCTTCGGATACGGATTCACTTGTAAACAGATAATCACCTCGCACCACGCAATTCCTTTCAATTTAACCAAGCCGTTTCATGCGCGCATAACCGCAGCAGCGCCCCTGCGCCGACTAATCTCAAGGTTCGTTTAAAAGGTCAAGGGAAATGCCGCAACTGACCCACCCGCCAAAGTCGCTTTAAGTGGTGGCGGCGTTGCCGAGGGATTTGGCCAGATCGAAAAGCCGCCTGCGCACCGCCGGGTCTCCGACCCGATAATACGCACGAACGAGATCCAGCGTTTCGCGCTTCGTCAAGGGGTCCGCTTCGAAGGATTCAATCGGCGCTTCGGCCAAACCCGTCGATTTTCGGGGCGCCCGGCCTTCGATTTCCGGCGGCATGTCGTCGAAGAAAAATGACACCGGCACATCCAGAACACGCGACAGGTCGAACAGGCGGCTGGAGCCGATTCGGTTCGCGCCACGTTCATATTTTTGCACCTGTTGGAAGGTGAGTCCGATGGCGTCGCCGAGTTTTTCCTGGCTCATGCTCAAAAAGGTGCGACGAAGACGCACCCGACCGCCAACGTGGACATCCACTGGATTTGGGCCGTTGACGCTAACCGAATTACGGCGTCTTTTCCCAGCATTCATACTGTTCTCGTTTCGAATTTGTTGCCCGATCATGAATCGTCGTCTGGTGTAACATGGGGCCTAAAACCGTCAAGGCGTCAAAAGCGCACACCGTCGCCGGCTTACAAACGATTCGCGAAGCCAGCGACCGCCAGTCCCAATCCCAGGAAAACAAAAAACAATCCGTCGCCAAATCGGGCGTAGACTGTCCGACCAAACCCGGCGTTCAGGGGCAGGGGAGGCGGCAGGCGGACGTCGATCACACCGGTTTGATTCAATCCAATCCGTTGCAAGACGCGTCCGTAGGAATCGATCACGGCCGAAATGCCGGTATACGCGGCGCGGACCATCGGCGCGCCTTCCTCAATGGCGCGAATCCGCGAAATCGCCAAATGTTGATGCGGCCCCGCCGTCGCGCCATACCAGGCGTCGTTGGTTAAATTGAGAAGCCATGCCGCCCTGTTTTGATGGTCTGTGACGGCGCCGGGGAAAATTACCTCATAACAGATGAGCGGACTAACCGGCGGCAACCCGGGTAATTCAAGGGTCCGCGGCCCCGGACCCGGTGAATATCCACCCGCCCCATATGTAATTTTCGAAATCGGCAGCAGGTCCCGCAGTGGCACATATTCGCCAAACGGCACCAGATGAAATTTGTCGTAGACGCCCACCACCGACCCGGCGCTGTCGATGGCGATAGC
Organism: Rhodospirillaceae bacterium; assembly: GCA_018660965.1. GTDB lineage: Bacteria > Pseudomonadota > Alphaproteobacteria > UBA8366 > JABJJH01. The sequence goes on from JABJJH010000584.1 coordinate 8,694, forward strand.
CGAATTGTGCAAACCGGCGGCGTCACGACGCGGCGCACCCGTGATCAACAAGCCGCCGGGCGGCGCGGCGCGCGACAGGATCCGGCGCGTTTCCGGGTCGTCTTCGACATAAAACGTCGCCGCCATTTCCGGCCAAATGACATGGGTCACCCAGGCGGGTCTGTCCACCATGCTGAGTTCAATGTGGCGGCGCAAATTGCGGTTGC
>JABJJH010000390.1 GCA_018660965.1 Rhodospirillaceae bacterium
ATGCCCCAATCCAGGATGGCGACAATGGATTTGGCGACATAGGTGATGATGCGGCTGCCGCCGGGCGATCCGATCAGGAGGACCGGCGCGCCGTCCTTGAAGACAATCGTCGGGGCCATGGAGCTGCGCGGGCGTTTGCCGCCTTCGATCCGATTGGCGACAAGCCGCCCATCCCGTACGGGCTGACGGTCGAAGTCGGTCAGTTCGTTGTTCAACAGGAACCCGCGCACCATGACCCGGCTGCCGAACCCCGATTCGATGGTCGTGGTCATCGACACCGCGTTTCCCCGCGCGTCGCGGATGACGAAATGGCTGGTGCCGGGCCGCCCCGGGTTGACGCCGGGCGCGGGTGTCGGCGTCGACGCGCCGGGCGGATGGCCCGCCGCGACCACGCTGGATGCGTCCAGGGCGATGGTCGACGCCCGGTCGCGAAGATAGCCGAGGTCAAGCAAACCCGCGGTTGGCACATCGACAAAATCGGCATCGGCCATGTAGAGCGCCCGGTCGGTATAGGCGCGGTGGGCGGCTTCGGCGAACAGATGCGCAAATTCCGCGCCCCATCCCATCGACGGCGCATCGAATTGGCGCAACTGCCCCAGGATTTGACCAACCGTCAGTCCGCCCGATGTCGGTGGTCCCATGCCGCAAACCCGGTAGGCCCGGTAGTCCATGCACACCGGCGCCCGCGTCTTGGCGCGATACGCCGCCAAATCCGCCATGGTGATGGTGTTGGCGATGGTCGATGTTTCAGCAGCGGCGGCCACGATATCGCGGGCGATGTCGCCGGTGTAAAACCCATCGGCCCCGCGCGCCGCGATAACCCGCAATGTCGCGGCCAACTCGGGATTTCGCAGGGTGGCGCCGGCGCGGCGGGGCGCGCCCGCCTTATCGAAAAAATACGCCTTGGCGGCGGCGAATCCGTCAAGGCCGCGCGTCTTGGCGATGGACAAGGCCAGCCGGGGCGATATTTCGAAGCCTCGTTCCGCCAGGTCGATGGCGGGTTGGAACAATGCTGGCCATGGTTCACGCCCGAAGCGTTTGTGCGCTGTCTCCAGCAAGCGCAAGGTTCCCGGCACGCCCACGGATTGACCGCCCGCGCGCGCCTTGGAAAATGTCATCACCGCGCCATCGGGCTCGATGAACCGTTCCGGTCGCGCCCGCGCCGGGGCGGTTTCGCGCCCATCAATGGTGTACAGCGTTCTGGACCGGGCGTCCCAGTACAACAGAAACGCGCCGCCGCCGATGCCCGACGATTGCGGCTCCACCAGATTGAGCATCGCCTGCACCGCGACCGCCGCATCCATCGCCGTTCCGCCGCGCGCCAACACATCGTATCCCGCCTTGGCCGCGTGCGGATTGGCGGCGGCGACCATGAATTTTTCCGCCACGCGCGAAGTCTTGTCACGCCACCCGGACGGATGTTCCGGCGCCGGGCTCTGCGCCCAGACGCCCGGCGCGAAGACAATCAAAATCATAAAGAATAATATGAAATGTCGCATGGGGAATTAGCTCCGCGCGGGGTCCGTTATCCGGATTCTTGTGCGATCCGGTCGCGCAATTCTTCCAGGGGAATGCTTTGCGGCGCGGCGGCGGTGCGCGCGAAACTGTTGGCGGTGCGCTGAACCACCAGATTCGCCGGTGTCGGCACGCCATGCAACCGGCCAAGCTGGACGATTTCACCGTTCAGGAAGTCCACCTCGGTATCGGTGTTGCCGCGCAACAGGCTTTGCAAGGTCGAACTGCCAACCCGCGCCTGACCGTTCACCAGCCCGTTTTTCATCAGATCGCCGCGCCGTACGGCCATTTCTTTAAACGTGGCGTAGCCGATTCCGGCGGCGTCCAGGCACGCGAAGGCTTCATCGCGAAGTATGTCGCGAATTTCGGTGGCGATGTCTCCATCAGGGCAGATCGCGTTCAACCCATTGACCAGATTGACCAGAAGCTTGCCGTATTTCCAGCGCATGATGTCGGGAACCGGCTTGGCGCTGAAATTCGACGTTTCCAGAACCGCCATGACCGCTTCGATGCGCGCATCGACGCCGTGCGGATAAACCCCGGAATCCAGGATGCCGGTCATTTTTTCCGCGTGGGTCATGATCGCGCCCGGTTCCAGAAAATCGGACGGCAGATAAATCGTCATGCCGTAGACGTTGCGAAACCGGCGCAGCGCCATCAATTCGCTGGCGACCCCGTTCTGCCCGCAAATCAGCGGAATTTCGTCACCGGCGGCAGCCCTTAAATCCTCCAGCGCCCCCAGCGTGTGCTGCGCCTTCATGGTCATCAAAACGACATCGTCGGCGCGAAAGTCGATCTCGTCCGGGTGGCCGACTGCGGGAATTGGCAAGACCAGGTTTTCATGCGGCGAGGCGAATTTCAGCCCGTCGCGCTGGATCGCCGCCAAATGCGCCC
>JABJJH010000586.1 GCA_018660965.1 Rhodospirillaceae bacterium
CGTTGGCTTCCCGGACATCCCGCATCGTCTTCAGCAGGCTCACCTCGACGTCGCGGTGGCGGTTGATTTCCCGTTCCAACTCCGAGACTTTATCGCGCAATGGTCCGGTTGCTTCGTCGTTGCCGGCGCCATCAATGCTCGCGCCGCCAGACGTCCGGTTCGACGTGTGTTCGATATAATCGACTAAATGCGCGACGGATTGTTTCAATTCCTGGAACCGAGTTTCGGTCGCCTCTAGCCGCGCTTCGATGTTTCGTATTTCGGTGGGTGCCTCAGGCGCTGGTTTAGGCGCGGCTTCGGGTTGCGTCGGCGCTGGCGCCGGTTGCGGTGCGTCGAGCGGTTGACCTGTTGCGCCTTCATAGACGCCTTGCAGGACCCGATGCGAATTCGTCAATTCCCGGATGATTGGCGACAGGGCGGGCGAGTCATGGCCTTGCGTCGCGACGATGATATCCAGGGCCCGGCCCAATTGGGACGCGTCGTTCAGCGCACGCCCAAGGGCGGCCATGGCGCCGGATTGGCGCTTCGCGTCGTTTCCCTGTGTTGGCTCGTCCTGGGTCACGGTTAAAGGTTCCACGCACTCTTTGTAAAAACGTAATACGGTCCCGAAAAGCTATTTGCGGGACCTGCGCATGAAACTTGATTGTTCGTTAGGAATTAAGCATCACCCAAACGGATTAGATGCTGCGGCGACAGAAAAAGGCGAAGAAATGACCGCCGTTGGCCGCCCTAACTGGATGTTTTGGGAATGTGAAAAATTTTATGTAATTTCAACTTGTTGTCCGTCTCCAGTTGACCATTTGAGAGGCCCCTGTTTCGGTATTTGGAAAATTTACGATCAGGAAATCAAGTGGAGATGAATGACGTGCACGCCCAAAGCCGACGCATTCGCGTTTTGTGCAAGGTGATTATTAGGTATGTTTTCAGAGGCATTTTTATTCGCCCGCGCTCAGATTACGCTACGGCGTTCTCGGTGGATGAGTCGGTGGCCGAATCGACAGGCGGTTGCGGCGGCGTGATAATTTCCTTGGCGTTAAAACCGTCGAAATCTTGTGTTTGCCGTCCGAGGAAAATTTCACCGTTCTGCCGGTGGACGTTGACCTTGGCGTTATAGACGTTGTGTTCGAACCCGTGTTTGTCGGAAATCGTATAGCGGCTGACGTTGTAGGTCGTGTCGTTTTCCTTGTGACCTGTCAGGTAGCACATAATCGATTTTACTTTTTCACGGCTCAAGGTGACGTTCTCGAACACCTTCAGGCGTTCCTGGGAAGACGCGAGAAATCGCGGTGCGTTATAATTTGGAGAATCGTCTCCAATAGACAACAACGTGCTTGTGTTGACGTCGAAATCGCCGATCAAAATTTGGTTTGGAAGGGCTTTTTCGATCATGCGCGCCAATTGGATGGTCACATCGCCGACGATATAACTGCTTGTTCCCGGTCGTGCGCCTTCGGCTTGATAGTATTCGAAACATTCACCAATGTGAAAACCGCTCCGTAATTCTGGGATCGTTGAAACAATGCCGCTGCGGCGGCCCAGTGAATTTTCCGCGAGCAAGAGCATCAAGAAGGAAAACAGGTCAAGGTTGCCTTCCAGGCTGCTGGCGTTATTCCAGACGTAAAAGCCATCACCGGTGGTTGAGTGGCTGAGGGAAATCCTGACGCCGTGCTCCTGGGCGCGTTGGAAAGCTACATTGATGGAATAGGAGAGGCTGTTGAGCAGCGTGACTTGTTCAAGCGGTGGATGTTGGGAAAATCCCACGATATCGATCAGGATCACCGCTTGATTTCTTATCTTTGAAATACTGAAACGTTTGGTCAGGTATTCAAGCGAACGTTCGCCGACGGCGGCGGTGTGCAGATCCTTCGGCACGGTGATGGTGTAGGGCTCAATCTCGCAGATATCCGCAATACCGCGCAATTCCGATTTCGTGCGCAATGTTGTGCCGAGGAGTATGTCCTCATGGTTGGAAAATAGATTTGGCAGCAAATATTGCGGAACGAATAAAACTTCGAGTCCCACTTCCGTCGGTGACCAACCAACCATGGCGTTACGGCCAAGGCGCCATAACCGGTTCAGTTCGTCGTCGATAAACTTGAGGTACTGACGTGTTAGGTCGTTCGCCACAAGGCTTTACCTGTCTTCCATCGTTGCACGCGCATCATAAGCGACATTCACGAGGCGCAAAATCAAGACAATTGTCAAATTATGCATCCGGCATCTTATTCTAATAATAATGAATAAATTATATACGAAATCTCCGAAAGTTCGGGTTTTTAAATTTGAACAATGGCTGTTTCGGTTAAGATGCTTAGTATAACTGGATGTTGTCCCTATTTATTCGCCTTCCGGATTCCAAATATCGCTACCTCGTCCTGATAGCTTCCGTGTTGTTGCTGTTCATTGGAACCGGCAGCGTATATTTGCTCGTCGTGGCTTTGAAGCCAATCGCAGCGGATTTCAACTGGCCGCGTGCGGTTCCCTCATTCGCTTATTCTTTACAATACATTGGTGGTGGCGTTGGCGGCATCGCCATGGGTTACTGGCTGGATCGCTCGGGCATGAGCGGCCCCGCCTTGATTGGCTCGCTCAGCATCGCGCTCGGCTCCGTTCTGCTTAAATACGTCACGGAAATATGGGAGCTTTATGCGTTGTTCGGGCTGCTAATGGGGCTCACAGGTCGCTCGACGCTGTTTTCTCCGTTGATGTCGAACATAACCCGATGGTTCGTAAAAAGGCGCACCATGGCCGTTGGCGTCGTGGGCGCTGGCCAATCGCTGTCGGGCGCTATTTGGCCGCCGGTCTTTCAGGCTTTTAACGAATCCGTCGGGTGGAGAGACACAACCTTATATTATGGGATTTTCACGTTTGTTACGATGACGCCGTTGGCGCTGTTGTTTCTCCGCGCGCCAAGCGAGCATGTCGATGGCGTGTCTGAAGTTCCGAAGGCTGAAGATAAGAACCAGCCTGCTGCTGACGCCGCCATACGGCGCGATGAACCCGACATACCTTTTTCGCCGGGGCGGATACAGGGCTGGTTGTCGGTCGCATCCATTGGGTGCTGCATCGCGATGTCGCTTCCCCTGGCGCATATCGTCGCGAATGTCAGCGACCTCGGTTATGACGCCGCGCGTGGCGCGGAGGCGCTCTCCGTGATGTTGATCTGCGCGTCGCTGAGCAGTTTTTTTGGCGTTGGTTATCTTGGGGGAAGGTACGGTGGGTTGCGCGCGCTTTTTTGTTTTTCCGGGATGCAGGCATTAATTTTATGCGTGATGGCGTTTGTACAAGATCTAACGCTGATCTATCTCGTGGCGGCGCTCTTCGGACTTGGGTATGGAGGGGTTTTGCCAACTTATCCGGTCATCGTGCGGGAATTTTTGCCAGGCCGTTCCGCCGGGCGGCGCACGGCCACGGTAATCTTGTTTGCGGGCTTCGGAATGGGCGTGGGCGCTTGGATGGGCGGTGCGCTATTTGATTTGACCGGGTCTTACAAACTCGCATTTCTTTTGGGAACGGCTTTCAATATAGGCAATTTGATTATAATCGGGAGCCTAATCCGCCTTCAGCGAAGAGGGCGGTTGACGTTGTTGAGCGCGACATATTGATTATCGGCTCTTCATAACTCGGCTGGTAAAAATTTTTTTCGCCTCCAAATCGGGCGAATTCATGAATCGCACGCCCGTAGCGTTCTGGTCGATTGGGCCTCTTTACGGTGGGTGAATTATATTGATCGTATATGCGGTGTCGTTAACGGACAATTGGCGCAAAATATTGATATAAACAATTTGACGTAATTTAAGACAAATTCATGAACATAATTTACCCAAATTCACGGGTCATTTTCGCTAACAATTCGCAAATATATTTTATTTGAAAGTTAAATATTGTTGCGATAACTCTGCGTAGAAGGTGCAAATTAAGCTGTATAGGTTCGGCAATGAAGGTAATGCTTTTCGATAATATGGAAACGCCGCCGCGGTCGAAGGCAGGGCATATAATTGTCTATTCCGGCTTCAGCGCGGATGAGGAAAACAAGACAGTGACGCATATCGATTGCGTCTACGATATTTCGGGTCACATCGTCGAGTTTCGCAAGAATGCGGATTTGAACGCCACTCGATTCGAAGACGCCTTGAAATGGGCGGTTTCTCACGCGGAATCCATTGGAATTAACGAAGTCTATGCCGTGTTCACCTTGGCGCGGCCTTTGGATATGCCGATTATTCGGGGGATCTGCCCGGAAGGATTTGTCGATTGCCGCCGCTACCTAAAGGCGCCGGGAGAAATATCTGTGCCCAATTGGGCCGCCGCCACGCCTGGTTGGGCGCCGTTGAAGCCCGCATTGGGTTCAAGACTTAGAAGAAACTTCACGATCGGCAATAGCGTAACATTCGTTGGGGACGCCTAGTATGCCGGGGTTTGACGATGTCGGGGCGTATGATTCAAGCCCTGCGCGCAAAATTGTCAGGGGACGGGGGAAAAGTACAAAGAGTCCCCGAAAAAACTCTCCGGGTGCGGAGCGATTTATGCGCGAGCAAGGTGCTGACGCCGCACCGCTTGTCGTTGGCGCTGAACAAGCGCTTGTTGGACCTGCCTCGCAATGGTCAATTCTTTTTATCGGGGAAGACGGCCAATATCTTGCGCAGCTAAAACAAAGCATTCCAAAAAGCACACTTTCTCAAATTAAATTGGAACAGGCGGAAAATCTAGAAAACGCCTTTTCGCTGCTCGATACGTCGGACTTTGATGTTGTCATTATCGATTTGGCGTTACGGCAGAAAGGCGAAGGCCCGGCTCTGCAAGCTGTCGTAGCAACCTATCCGGAAGTGGCGATCATCGTTCTCAGCGAATTCTATGATGAAGCGATAGCGTTGGACGCATTACGGCAAGGCGCGCAGGAATACCTAACCAAAGGGGGATTGCCTGGCGATACCTTGCTGACGACAGTTCGCTACGCAATACACCGCAAACATTGGGAACAAAGACTCGTTGAGCTATCCCAGTACGACCAATTGACGGGCTTGCCCAACCGGATTCTTTTTCAAGATCGTTTACAACAGGCATTGCGTGACGCGGCGCGGTCCAACGCGCTCTTGTGCATGATTTTTATCGACCTGGACAGGTTCAAGGACATTAACGAAACGCTCGGACACGCCGTGGGCGATTTATTGCTTCAGGTGGTTTCGACGCGGCTGCGCGCGTGCGTGCGAAGCGGAGACACGGTCGGGCGGCTCGGCGGGGATGAGTTTGGTGTTATCACGTCTGATCTTGGCACGATCGCGGAGGCGGGATATCTCGCCCGACGGATCATAGAAGCGCTGAACGAACCCTTTGAATGTGCGGGTGATAAAATTCATTGCACCGCGAGTCTCGGGATTACCCTGCATCCGATTGATGAAGGCGACAGCGCGCAGTTGCTGAAAAATAGCGCATTGGCGCTGTACCGGGCGAAAGACACAGGTCGGAACAGATTTCAATTCTATGATTCCGCAATGAATCGTTCCGTCCAGACTCGCAAGAATGTGGAAACACAAATTCGCCGCGCTCTCGATTTGGATCAATTCACGCTTCATTATCAGCCAAACGTGGATTCACGTACGGGCAAGGTCGTTGGCAGCGAGGCGCTAATCCGGTGGGAGTCTCCGGAACGCGGTTTGGTGCTTCCCGGCGAGTTCATTCCGATCGCGGAAGAGTGCGGTTTGATTGTTCCTATTGGTGAATGGGTGTTACGCAAAGCATGCGCGCAAGCCAGCGCGTGGCGCGATAGTGGTCGCGCGCCGAGCCGCGTTGCAGTCAATCTTTCGCCTCTCCAGTTCAGGCGCCCGGACTTCGCCAATACAGTCATTTCTATTCTGGATGAAAGCGGTCTCGACCCGCGGGATCTGGAATTGGAGATAACGGAAAACGTCGTCATGGCGGACTTCAAAACCACAGAATATTCTCTACAGGCGCTTTACGACCATGGCGTCCGATTGGTCATCGATGATTTTGGCACCGGCTATTCATCGCTGACTTATTTGAAGAGGTTTCCGGTATACAAATTGAAGATCGACCGGTCATTCATTAGCGAAGTGAATGTGAATAACGAAGACGCGGCCATCGCAAACGCCATTATCAAAATGGCGCACAGCCTGAATTTGCGTGTGATTGGCGAAGGCGTGGAAACGGCTGAGCAGATGGAGTTTTTGAAACAGCGGCAATGCGATGAATATCAAGGGTTCCTGTTCGCCAAACCGCTGCCGCCTGAAACCTTCGAATCCTGGCTCTTGGATTTTCAGCCTCTAACTTAGATTCGCACCGGTTGATTGACCTCGTCGTCAGCATCCGGCGCTCCACTGGTATTCCTTCATTTAACATCCCTCACTGAGCATTGCTCGGCTGAGCCGCTGTGCGGTTGCGCGTGTTGTCGCAACGCTCTGCATTAAGCTCTGCGTTAAGCAAAGAAAAAGCCCCGCAAGGTTCGGTGGTTTTCCGAAACTTGCGAGGCCGAGGGAGGGAGGTAATGAACTGATCCTAGGGGATTAGTCGGAACTGTTCATCACCTGTATAGGGTATTTCTGGCTCTCTACTAACCTTGTAGACGTTCCAGGAAGCTTTCGATTTGTGTGCGCAGTTCACTTGATTTCTCAGTGAGTTCGGACGCCGAGTGCAGCACCTGGGTAGCCGCTGCTCCGGATTCCGACGCCGCCTGCGTGACGTCTGTAATGTTGGTGGTGACCTCTCGGGTGCCTTCGGACGCTTGTACGATGTTACGCGAGATTTCCTGAGTCGCCGCACCTTGTTCTTCAACCGCCGACGCAATACCCGAGGTGATCTCGTTGATCTTTCCGATCGTACTGCGAATGCTGTCGATGGCCGTGACCGTTTCGCGGGTCACGCTTTGGATGTCGGTAATTTGGCTGGAAATATCCTCGGTCGCACGCGCGGTTTGATTGGCGAGCGATTTTACTTCCGACGCGACGACCGCGAAGCCTTTACCGGCGTCACCGGCGCGGGCCGCTTCGATTGTCGCGTTCAGTGCGAGCAGGTTGGTTTGGCCAGCGATATTGTTAATCAATTCGACGACTTCACCAATTTTCTGACCAGCCGCGGACAAACTTTCGACCGTGGTGTTCGTTCGTTCCGCTTCGTCCGCCGCTGCTTGGGCGATTTCCGTGGAATGCACCACCTGACGACTGATTTCCGTGATCGAACTCGACAATTCTTCCGCCGCAGCCGCAACGGTTTGAACATTCGTTGAGGCCTCTTCGGAAGCGGCGGCGACAGCGGCTGATTGCTGACTGACGCGATCCACCGCACCGTTCATCACTTGTGCGCTTGAGTCCAGTTCGCCTGCCGCGTTGGCGACAAATTCCGCGACACTTTGAACGCTGGTCGCGATATTGATCTGGTCCGTGATAAGATTCCAGCTCAGCATGGGGCCAAGGTATTCGCCGTTTAGTCCCGTAACCGCACTGACATTCAGGTCCAGTTTTTCCTCGCCCAGTTCAATTGTCGCGCGATGGGGCATGTTATTGGGATCGGACAGAAGCCGTCGTTGCATTGACGGGTTTTTGTGGAAAACGTCGATACAAACGCCCATAAGTTTGTCCGCCGGCGCCGGTAACAAGCTTTCCAGTGGTCGCAGTGTGTTTATGCTGGTCTGGTTGATATAGGTGATCGTGAAGTCTTCAGGATCAGCCATCAGGACGTTGACCGGCATTTTGTCGAGCATTTGCGCCATACGGGCGGTATCCGCGTCCAGCTTCACTTTTTCGGTTATGATGGACCAGGTCAACATTGGGGCAATGTAGTTGCCGTCATTGTCTTTGAGCGCTGTCACCAGCAAATCGAGAATTTCGTCACCGACCTGAATGTGGGCGGTGTGTGGAAGGTTGTTCGGATTTGCAAGCAGTCGACGTTGATGACTGGGGTCCTTATGGAACATATCGATGCATCCGCCCATGAGCTGGTCGACGGGTTTTGGCAGTAAATGTTCCAGAGATTTGAGCGTGGTGACCGTCGACTCGTTCATGTAATCAATTTCGAACGTTTCCGGATGACAGGTCATCACATTGATCGGGATTTGGTCGACCATCTGCTGAATACGGAAAGCTTTTTCTTCGAGTTTCACTTTCTCGGTAATGACCGACCACGTTAACATGGGGCCGAGATACTCGCCGGAATCATCTTTAAGCGCCGTGACGAGCAGGTCTAAAATCTCGTCGCCAACCTGAATTTGCGCGTTATGCGGCAAGTTGGCGGGGTTTGCGAGAATATGACGCTGCATGCTGGGGTCTTTGTGGAAGATATCAATGCATTCGCCCATCAGCTGATCAACCGGTCTGGGCAGTAGATGCTCCAGGGATTTAAGCGTGTTGACCGTCGACGGGTTCATATATTCGATGGTGAAGTTTTATTTGTCGCAGGTCATGACATTGATCGGAATTTGCTCGATCATCTGCCGTAAACTGTCGCGTTCGGTTTCGACTTCCGCCAAACGTTGACGGAGCTTGGTGACTTCGGCGCTTGTGTTCATCGAAGATACTTGAGGTGTATCGCCCGAATCGGCGTCGGTATCCTGGTTTACCATGTTTAATCCCCTAAATTTGGTTCTCGTAATTTGTCTACCGTTGGAATCTAATTCCCAACGGGTTGTCTTCAAGTCGTCTTCATTGGGTTAAAATTCATCGTTGTGATTGAAACCGGGTGAAGACGCCTTCGTTTCATGAAACCAATTTAGACTGGGAATGATGTAAATTTGGTTAATTAATTTACTAAAATTGAATCTGCGAATTACAATGCTCGTCACCGCTTGTAATACAGTTTGCAATGCACGACGCCTCTTGTAATACAGTAAGTCTGGACATTAAGTTTTTGAATTGTTCGTGATTCGCTGTCGCTTGAATCAAGGCGTTGAGTATAGTGGAGTGGTGTTTGCGCGTTCTTATCATTGACCAATACCCTTTGATTCGGGACGCGGTAACGACGTTGTTGCTGCGCTCGCATCCGTCTGCGTTGATTGTGACGGCGGACACGGTTTTGGAAGCGCTGGCAACGCCATGGGAAGATGACCCGGCATTAATTGTCTGTGATGCGTTTGCTGAGGAAGACCCGGTTGAGGCGTTGCAACGCTTGCGTTCGTGGTGTCCCGACGCACCCATTCTCGTCTTGTCCGATCCGGATGATCAAAACGATATCTCCCGAATTATGCAGGCTGGGGCAACGGCGTTTGTGCGAAAAACCGATTCTGTCGTAACGGTGTCCGGCGCAATACGCCTGTGTCTTGGCGGCGGCGCTTATATTTCTTCCAGCCGCGAATCTGGCGTCGCTGGGCGTACTGGATTATCGCAAGATGGTGGGGGCTTTTCCGGGCCGCATTTAACGGCGCGGCAGCTTGAAGTTCTGAATGCAATTTCACGCGGCCTGTCTAATCGGGGTATCGCTGGGGAACTGGGTTTGGCTGAAGGCACGGTGAAAATACACGTCGCGGCGATCTTCAAGGCGTTGGGCGTGTCCAATCGAACCCAGGCTGTATTGGCCGGGAGCCGCGCGGGGTTGGTTTGGGGATAGAGGGGGTATGAGGCCCTTCGGTCAATCGAGCAGAACGATAATCAGGATGCCCGTGACGATTGAGACAATTCCGAAAAATTCCATCAACGTCGTCTTTTCCTTGAAGAAAAAGATTGATGCGATGAACGTAAAAACCAATTCAATTTGACCCAGCGCGCGCACATAGGCCGCATTTTGCATCGTGAACGCCGTGAACCATGCGATTGACCCCATGACCCCGGCGACGCCTACCGGTAATGCCCATCGCCAATTTCGCACGACGGCGGTGAGTGTTTCCCGTTCTCGGAATAGCAAATAAATACCCATGGCGATAGTTTGCAGTACGATCCCCAGCGCCAGGGCGAAAGCCGCCGCCATCACGACGTTGTCGTGGTTCAAGGACAGCGCCGCGCCTCTGAAAAAAACCACAGAGGCGCCGAGGAAGGCGCCGGACGCGAGCCCGATCAGGGTCGCTTTTTCGGTCATGCCCGTAATCAGCGACGATACCGAGACATGCGTTTGCGCCACCGACATCGCCATGATGCCGACAACGCTGATGGCGATGGCGATGGCGGCGGTCAACGATATCGTATCGCCAAGAAGAATGAGACCTAGGAAAGCGACCTGGACGATTTCGGTTTTCGAATAGGTCGTGCCGACGGCGAAATTGCGGAATGAAAACATCCACACCATCAAGGCGGTGGATAATATCTGAGTCGTGCCGCCGAGAACGCAATACAGCAGGAACACGCCATTGGGTTGGGGAAACGCGAGGCCGCCCCAATGATTTAATCCCCATAGGTAGAAAACAGCGAAGGGCCACGCATAGAAAAACCGCACATAAGTCGCGCCCGCCGTCGTGAGCTGCGACTTCAGGTGCTTTTGCAGTGCTGAGCGAAGGTTTTGACAGAACGCGGCGACAAGGGTGATGGGGATCCACAACTCGATCATGCGGCGAGTATATTTATTAATTTTGCGGGAACCAGCCCTGACTGCGAATGCCAAAGGTTTGATTCAGGAGATTATAGGCGTTGATGCAATCGTTAATTTACCGGCATACTGCGCCGCTGGCGGGTTGGCGCCAATCTGATCCTTCATGTCGTAACGGTTATTCCGAAATTCGGTTAACCGCGCGGAGAC
>JABJJH010000275.1 GCA_018660965.1 Rhodospirillaceae bacterium
GCCGATCCGGATCGGCGTCGGGCTGCATCATGGCCCCGCCATCGTGGGCGAAATGGGATATGGCGACGCCACTGCGATCACCGCCATTGGCGACACCGTCAATACCGCCAGCCGTCTTGAATCAATGACCAAGGACTTCAAGGCGCAAATTGTGGTGTCGGAAACCGTCGCCGAAGCCGGCCATATCAATCTTTCGGCTTTTGATCGTCGCGACGCCGATATCCGAGGCCGCACCGGCGTCATCCCGGTTTACGCCATCACCGACGCGCTGGATCTACCACAAGGCGAATCGAAGGGTCAGTCGTAGGGACGGTATGATTTTTCCTCGACCAGTTCGGAACCCAGCGTTTCGTTGATGCGCCGCTTGATCCCCGCCCGGCGGTCGTTGATCCGGTAAACCGAACGGGCGAGATCAATAAAGGTTTCGCCGAAATCCTGCGCCCGTTCGCAGTCGCGGATATCATCTTCGATTTTCCACAGCGTTTCATTAATCAGTTTGAGCGCCTTGGCGTCGTTCTCCATATCGGCGTCATCGGGGAGCGCCGCGTCGCGCGTCGCCGTGAGCAGTTCGTATTCCTTTCCGACGTTCGCCAACTGGTCGGGATCGGTCATGTTCTCCCGTTTGATTTCAAGGATCGTGATTTTGTCGATCAATTCGCCCCAGGAAACCGCAACCGAGATCGTCATCCGCCGATCCTTTCAAAAGCATCACACCAGAATAGCATATATGGTATGCTGTCGCGTATGGACACGCAATCTTCGGTAATTTGCGCCTGGTGCGGGCAGCCTACTCCCATGGACTACGTGCATGGCCATGCACAATGCCTGCATTGTAAAACAAACATCGCGCCCTGTTGCGACGGAGAGGGCCGCGACGGTGGCGTTTGCGAACCGGCTTCCCCCTATAACGCGACGAGACGCCGCGGCGGCGGCGCTTGGCAAGTCCCGGCCCGTGGTTCAGATTAGCGCGAACCAATCAGGCGGACCCATGTTCCTTCGTAATCTATGGTATTTAGCGCTTCCCGGCGAGCAACTGAAACGCGGCGCAATGATGCGCAAGATTATGCTCGACGAACCGCTGCTGATCGCGCGGGACGCGGATGGTGAACCTTTCGCGCTTCGTGACGTTTGTCCGCATCGCGGCATACCCTTGTCCGACGGCGCCTTTGACGGTCGCGAGGTCGAGTGTTGCTATCACGGTTGGCGGTTCGATCGAACCGGTCGGTGTACAGCCATTCCATCTTTGGTCGCCGACCAGAATTTCAATCTCGAGCGGGTCCGAACACGGCATTACCCGTGCCGTGAGGTGCAGGGCAATATCTGGGTGTTCTTCAGCGACGGGGACGATTCGGATCCCAGTCATGGCGACGACAATCCCCCGCCGATAATTCCCGGTGTCGGGGGCCGCGCGCCGGGTCTTACGGAAACCATGATTTTCCCCTCCGCCGTCGATCACGCGGTTGTCGGATTGATGGATCCCGCGCACGGGCCCTTCGTCCACCGTTCCTGGTGGTGGCGGTCGCAACGATCCATGCATGAAAAATCCAAGAAATTCGGTCCTTCGCCGCTGGGCTTCACCATGCTGCGGCATCCACCATCGTCAAACTCAGGCGCCTACAAACTGTTGGGGGGCGCGATGACAACCGAAATCAGTTTCCGCCTGCCGGGGGTGCGGATCGAACATATCGAGGCGGGCCGTCATGTTCTGTGCGGCTTAACGGCGGTAACGCCGATCACTGCGCAAGAAACCGAGGTAAATCACGTTATCTATTGGACGCAGCCCTGGTTACGTCCACTCAAACCGCTTCTTCGTCCTTTCGTGCGCGCGTTTTTACGTCAGGATCGGGATGTCGTCATCAAGCAACAGGAAGGGTTGAAATATGAATCCAACCTGATGCTGATCAACGACGCCGACATGCAAGCGAAATGGTATTACCAGCTCAAACGGGCTTGGGATAAATCTCAACAGGATGGCGGCGCCTTCGAAAACCCCATCGAACCGCGCGAGCTACGCTGGCGCAGCTAATTACTCAGATGATTCCAGGGGGCGACTAGACTTCATCGTCGAACCCTTTGCGGTTGGAGTAGAACACCAGGGCCATAAGACCGGCGCCGACCAAAAATGAGAGCACAACGCCAAGGACCATCGCTACAACGCCATGCCAGCTTATCGCCACATCGCCCATTTCAAACCAGACATAGGATGCATAGAGCACCGATAAAATCAGGAGCAGCCCAAGCGAGGCGATCAGCAACAGGGCCCTTCGGGTCACGATTCCATCCACGATCACAGGCTAGACGGCGCCGCTGAAGATTTCAGCCGTTCGCCGCAAAGCGTCAATAGTCGGAAATTTTCGGCGCGGATTTTTCAATTAATGAAATGCGTTCCATGCCGTGGGTCATGTCCGACATTATAAATTCGGCTCGCTTCACCATCCCGCCGCGTCCATCGCCGAAACGTTCCATCCAGCTGTCCATTTTCACGGTCAGGCCACATAAAACACCGCCAACCGTCGTGTGGTGAGCCTCGATCAACCGTTTTACCTTGGCGAAGGAATCGGCGGTAATGTTGTCCCACATTCCCTGCGAATTCCGGTCGAAACTCTCGAACCGACCGGTGATCGACGCCGTGATGTCCCCTAACTCTTCGCGGACGAACACCATGGATTTGGCCAGACGCCGATCACTGCGCATCTGATGACTTTCATTGAGTTCGTCCATGGCTTCGTCGAACTGCATGGTCATTGGAATCAAACGGTCGAGACAATCGCGAAAATACGCCAACGACATAAAGACGTCGCCATAGTCCTCCAAAAACGCAGGCACTTCAGCGAGACTGATTTTCAGTTTGTCCGCCATCATTTTCAGGTTCTTCAGCGCGTCCGCCTGATTGGGTGACGAGAACATGCCGATTAATTCGCTGAAATCCGAAATCTCCGAATCCGATTCCCCATAAATTTGTTGAATCAAGGGCATCGTGAATTGCTTCATATAACTGGTCAGTTCGGCCGCTTTCCCTTTTGAAAGCTTCAGCGCTGCGTTTTCCTCGACCTTAATGCCGGCTTTTCTCAACTGGATACGCAAGGTGTAAACGTCATAACTGGCCAAATTGGCCAGTGAATTGACCATCGCGTCGTCTGGCGGCGGATCCTTCGGATCCCAGTTGAACATTTTCCCCAAATCCTTGGGAAAAACCTGACCGCTTCCTGTATCCTCGTCGTTAAATAGCTCTATGACGCTATCCAGGCGAACATTTTTAACAATCCGCGCCCGTTTGAGAGAAGGTGTTACCAGGGGGATAATGTTAAGCGGCAGGATATGGAGCGAATCCATTTCAACGGCCTGCTGGCCCGTTAGCTCCGTACTCGCCTCTTCCGCCATGACCGAATCGTCTTTCAAAGCTTGCGCTGACATAATGTGCTCCACATTAAAATTCTCCGCGCTTCGATGTAAAGCGGCAAGATTGCGACTTGTGGTGACTGCAGTGTGACAAGAATTGGTTAACACGGCGTTAAATCGCGGCCAATTTACTGCCTACAGGTATTTAGCGCTTTAACGCGCAATCCGCCACCGTCAGACCGGTTCAGGATTAACATGCCCTGATACATAATGATTTGGCGTTGTGAACCCGGCCGTTATGTTAATTTGAGGCGGCGCCTCGCGCTTGCCGGATTACCAAAAGCCGCTCCGAACAAGCGCGACCCGTTCTTAATGGGACATGAGAACCGGCACGGTCATGCGCGATAAAATATCCCTGGTCATGCCGCCCAGGATGACTTCGCGCATGCGGGAATGTCCGTACGCGCCCATGACGATCAAATCCACGCTTTCATCGGCGACGAAATTCAACAAGACGTCGCTGGCGTCGATATTGTTGGCGACGGACCGTCTCACCGTCGCGGCGATGCCGTGTCGCGCAAGATGTTGGGCAAGATCCGCCCCCGGCAGGTCCCCCATGCCCTTGGGCTCGATGGAAAACACCTCTACCGCCTCGGCGCGCTCCAGAATCGGCATGGCGTCGGCGACCGCGCGCGATGCCTCCCGCCCTCCGTTCCACGCGACCACGACGTGCTTGCCGATTGGCCGGGAGACCCCAATTTCGGGAATAACCAGGACAGGACGGCCTGAATGAAGGACAAAATCATCCGGCAGGTCGAGATAAGCGTCCATCGATTCCTGGGCCGGTTGTTGGCCGATAATCGTCAAATCGGTGAAGCGCGCGTTTCGACTTACTGTATCCACGATGCCGCCGGCCTCTTCGACCCAGCCACTACGGTCGGACCATCCGGCGTGTTTGACGATGGACTCGAACGCTTTCTGCGCGGTCGCCATCGACGCTGTTTCCCGCCGTTCAACTTCAACCAGAACGTCGGGAGGGATCGCCGCCAGCGCATAGGTCGGCGTATCCGCCGACATTCGTACGCCAAGCCCGGTCAAGTGGGCGTCATGATCCATCGCCAAGGCGACGGCGGCTTCAATCCGCAAGTCAGTGCGTTCCGATTCGTTCACATAAACCAATAAATCTTTAAGCGCCATTTTCGCCTCCACCTATGTGAAATCGATCTTTAGCGTAGTGTGTGATACCCTACGCATCGTGACATTGACCCAGATCAAGGCTGGCGATGCTTTCCAAGAGGACACTGTGCCTGGAAATAACGGAAAGGAACCGCATGGTAGCTAGTGGTGTGGCGGAACGGGACGCGACGGAACAAATCTCCGCCTTTCGGGCTCTATTTCCAGGCGTTTGAGGAAACAAGGGCCCCAGCTCGCCGCTTCAAAAGCTTGCCGTAATGGCGCGGTTGCAGTAATGAAAAGGCGGTGGTCCAGCGTCGTTCGAAATTATTATGTGAGGCGCGCGGCGCCGTGCAACCCAGGAGACCGGAAATTCAGGAAATGTCCATAAAAACAGCGAAATTTGGCATCGGCCAAATTGTCCAGCATCGGAAACACCCGTTCCGCGGCGTCATTTTCGATGTCGATCCCATATTCGACAATTCCGAGGAATGGTGGAACTCCATCCCCGAAGGGAGCCGACCGTCGAAGGATCAGCCGTATTATCACCTGTTCGCCGAAAATTCGGAAACTTCCTATATCGCCTATGTATCGGAACAAAACCTGTTACCGGACGAGTCTGGCAAACCGGTGTCGCACCCGCAGGTGAGCGATTTCTTTTTCAAGGAAATCGAAAACGGCCATTACACCGCGCGCGATAATCAGGCGAATTGATCAGGCCGCATTTACCTAACAGGCGACACTGATCTAATTTCCCCCGGCGGGCATAATGTCGCTGGCGAAGCGCGACATGTTATCCAGGGTCTCGTCCATCGAACCCGTTTGCAAATTCACCATCAGATGCTTGACGCCCAGATCGCTCAGGGCCTGAATGTCGCTTCTGATGTTATCGTCGGACCCGGTAAAGATCATTCGCCCGCCGTCTTGCGCCTTACCGTCGCCAGGCGCGACGAACATGTTGGTGATAAAAGCGAGCGTAAAGTCCGACCCGTCGCGACCTTCGGCGTCCAGCGCCGTCTTCATGCGCGCGGCGCCGGCGGCGTACGCCTCGACCGTGTCCAGGGGGTGGCGGGGATTGTTGCCCACCGGGTACCAAGCGTCGCCCAGGCGCGCGGCGCGGCGCAGCGCGGCTGGACTTTCACCGCCGATCCACAACGGCGGATGCGGCTTCTGAACGGGTTTGGGCAGAAACGAGACATTGGAGAATTGCGAAAATTCGCCATCGTAAGCCGGGGTGTCCTGGGTCCATAATTCCTTGAAGATCGACAGATATTCATCGACTACCCGACCGCGCGCCTCGAATGGCGGCGTTCCGATGGCCTCGAACTCTTCGCGCATCCATCCGACCCCGCAACCAACCGTGACCCGACCGTGGGACAGGACATCAATGGTGGATAACATTTTCGCGGTAACCATGGGATTGCGGTAAGGCACGACCATTACCGATGTCAAAAGCCGCGCCGTCGTCGTGGCGTGCGCCAGATAAGACAACAGGGCTAATACCTCCATCGCCTCCCCTATCGGCGCACCAGGCCAATCGCCCGCCTGGGTGTAGGGGTAGCGCGACGCGATATCGCCGGGAACGACGACGTGGTCGTTGACGTAAACATGGGCGTACCCCAACGATTCGCCATGGCTCGCAATCCTGCAGATATCTTCCGGCGCCGCCAAAGGCCCGCGCGTCGGCACGGCAAACCCAAAATCCATCGTTGTTCTCCCCATTTCGATAAAATTACGACCAGCGTCCCGTATTTACAGGAAGCCGCTCCCCGATCAAGGCGCCCGACCGGGCGCGCGCCTCACCGTGAGACGACGCGGGCGCCATTTTGTACCCGGTCCGCAGGATGCAGAACGACGACGACACCTTCTGCAAGACCATCGACAACTTCCGCTTCGTGGGCGTTGCGATGACCGACCTTGACCCGCTGCAATCGAACCCGACCGTCCACGACCATGAAAACAGCCCAATCGCCGCCGTCGCGGAACAGCGCGCCCACCGGCGCCTTTATAACGTTGTCGGAACGCCACACCGCGATCCGAACCTCGACCCGGTAGCCGTGCCCCAGACGACCCCAGGCGGTCGCCAAATCAATGGGGTCGATGACGACGTTCACCCGCTGCTCCTCGACGCCCAACGCCGATATTTTCGTAAACCCGAAGGGCTCCACGCGGCGCACACGTCCGTTCAAGACGGCGCCGCCGCCCCATTGTTCGACTCGCACGGGATCGCCTGCTTTCACCTTGACCGCGTCACCGGACAGCAAATCCACCACGACTTCCAGGTTTCCCGGGTCGCCGACTTCCAATAATGGTTCGCCCGCCCGCACGATTCCCGCACTTTTATGCAGTATCCGCAATACGCGGCCATCGACCGGCGCGATCACGGGCGCGCAACAATGTGGGTTTTCGGATACGTCGTCCGCCTCGGCGCCCGCTTCGATGAGCGACGCCCGCGCGGTTTCCAACTCGAAACTTCGCACCTGCACCGCCGCCCGCGCCGTGGCCAACGCCGCGGTGCGGGTGCGTGTTTCCAGCACGGCGCGGTCGAGCGCACTTTGCGAAATGGTCCTTTTTTTCACCAGTTCACGGGCGCGCTTCAACTCCGCCTTCGCGAAATCAAGCTCCGCCTTCGCGCGGTCTCGCTCCGCAGCGGCCAACGACAACGCGGCCTCCGCCGCTTTCGCGCGCGCTTCGGCCTGACTACGCGATCGTCGATCCAGAAACGTCGGGTCACTCGGCTCTATGGTCGCCAGCACGGTGACCCCGCCCGTGACCTCGTCGCCGACCTTGGCCACGATGCGGCGCGCCTGACCCGCGACCGGCGCGGAGACCACGTAAACTTCGCGCACCCGCGTCTTGCCTTCGTCATCGACGGTGACCGATAACGGTCCGCGCGTGATTGTTTCCAGATCGACGGGAATCGCGCGGGGCCAGAACAACATGGCGAGCGATCCGGAGAGGATAAGTCCGATAACGGTCCACAAGGCCCATCTACGTGTGTTCATACCGGTCATTCCCTTGTTTTCAACACGCCGATCAGGTCCAGCGCGCCGATGCGCCCCCAGATGGCCGCTGCCGAAAATATGTAGGCCCCGAGGATAACGACCGTCGTAACGCCGATGGTTGACGGTTCAATGTACAGCGGAATTCGATACAAATCGGTTTCGAACAATTGCGTCATTATCCACGACAGCCCCATCCCGAACGCGCCGCCGACCGGCAGGGCGACCAGCGTCAACAGCGCCAATTCACCCAACAGGACATATGATATCTCGAGCGTCGAAAACCCCAGGACCCGAAGGCTCGCCAATTCGCGTCCGCGTTCGGATAAAGAGATGCGGGCGCTGTTGTACGTTACGCCGAACGCCAGCGTCCCGGCGAACAGAATATAAAACCCGACCATGAAATTAATCGTGTCCGCCAACGTTTCGCGAAAGCTGTTGATGATGGCGGAGCGAAACGCCGCCCCGGCGACCATCGGCGTGTTCTTCAGCGCCCTGTTCAACGGATCGAAATACGCCGAATCGGCCAGAATATAGGCGCCGGAGATGCGCGGACCTTCCCGCATCAAGCCATTCAGTGTGGACAGCCGCATGTAGGACGGCGTTCCAAGATAGGTTTCGAACATCGACGTGATGGGGGCGCGCAGCACCGGGCGGCGCCCTTCCAGAACCTCGATTGTCACAACATCGCCGAGTTTAGCACCCAGCAATTCGGCCAGTTTCGTGGACATCGTCAATCCGTTTTCGGCCAGGGCGACTGGTGTGTCATGCGCATCCAACACCACATCAAGCCGGGGTTCGGCCACGGCTCCCACCAACACCTCCCGCCTTTCCCGTCGCCCGAACCGGTAGCGCACCGGCGTCGCGCGGTACGGCTCGACGGCTTGAACGCCGGGCAGACGCGCCAGGGCGTGCGCGGCGCGGCGGGACCTTGCCTCGGCGAAGGTGACGCGGACATCGTATTTCTGGGCATGCTCAAAGGTTCTCACCACGATATGTTCGACCGCATCCAGCCAATGCAGGGACATCAACAGGACGGCGAACGACAACGCGACGCCGATCACCGTCAGCATCGTGCGAATGGGCCGCCGCAAGGTCTGGCGCACAATCATGGCGGTTAGCGTATCGAAGGCACGCGATTCGCCAATGCGTTGGATCAAGCCCTTCGTATAGAGTGTCGGAGACGCCGGCGTCATCGCCACGGCGGGCGCAATGGATGCCGCCCGCGATATTGCATTCCACACACCCAGCATCGCCGCCAGAATGCTGACCCCCGCGGCAATCCCGGCGTCGGCCACGTTGAACCGGTAATACAGCACCGGGAACCGATAAAACTGGGTGTAAATTTCGGTAATTTCCCGACCAAGCCAGGCCCCGAACAGCGCGCCCACAATGACCCCCGACACCGAAATCGCCAAAACGAGTTTCAGGTAATGCCACCCAACCGCCGCGTTCGTATACCCGAACGCCTTCAGCAATCCGATCTGTTCGCGTTCCGTTGCGATCAGCCGGGAAATGACCGTGTTAAGCAGAAACGCGGACACGCCCAGAAAGATCGTGGGCAGGACAGTCGCCATTGTCCGCAACTGGTCAATGTCGCTCGACAAAAACCAATGCGACGTCTGATCCTTTCGTTCGATGGCGCCGACACCGCCGTAACGTTCCAGGACACTATCCAGACGTTTCAACACATCCGTCGTGTTCGCGCCGCGCGCCAGGATTATCGAAACGTCGTTGAACGCTCCGTCCAGATCGAAGGCCGCCGCCAAAGCGGGCCGGTTCATCCAGACGACTCCAAAGCGCCGGTCGTCCGGCATCAATGCGCCCGGCGCAATCGAATACACATATTCCGGCGACAGCGCGACGCCGACGATGTCGAGACGCCGTTTCTTTCCGTTCAACGTGGCGTGAAAAAAATCACCCGCTTCGAAATCATGCGCGCCCGCGAACGCCTCGTTGATGACGACTTCGCCAGGATGGCCCGGCGCGGGCGCCCGACCGCGCCGGATGACGACGCCGTTCAGCCCGGTGGGACCCGGCAGGGAAATCAAGCGGCCGGACGCCGGCTCGCCAAGCCCGGCAATGTCGAGCGTGACATCCTTGACGATACGGGCCTGGGACCAGCGGACGCCCGGAATCGATTGCACCCGCGCCAAAATCCGGTCCGGGGCGCGCGTCACCGTTGCGAAAATATCGGCAAATCGTTGACGTTCATAAAACGCGCCGCGCGTTTCCTCCAACGCATGCATTGTCCCGAACGACATGACAAAGGTTGCCGCGCCCGCCGCGATCACGAACATGATGGCGACCGCCATACCCTTGATCCGCCACAAATCCCGCGCGAGTTTTCGATCCAGGGCCGTCATGTTCACGCACTCACCAATGAACGTCGCGGGCCGAACACCGCCGCGCATTTTCGACGATTGACGCAATCCGGCCATCCGCGAGCGACGCCACCCGGTCGGCGATGCCCGCGATCGCGGCGTTATGGGTAATAAGCGCCGTCGCCGAACCCAATTCCCGGTTCACCGTTTCGATGGCTTCCAGAACGACAATGCCGGTCGTGCTGTCCAGGGCGCCGGTTGGTTCATCGCACAGCAGGATATCAGGGCGTTTCGCGATGGCGCGCGCAATCGCGACACGTTGCTGTTCCCCACCCGAGAGCTGGGCTGGAAAATGATTCCGCCGGTCGCCGAGCCCGACGAGATCAAGCGCATCGTCCGGGCGCATGGGACTGGTTGCGATTTCAGTCACTAGCGACACGTTTTCCCGCGCCGTCAAACTGGGAATCAAATTATAAAATTGAAATACGAACCCGACATGATCGCGACGAAACTGCGTCAGGGCGCGGTCGTCGAAGGCGGTCAGTTCGGCGCTGTCGAAAAACACTTCACCGCTGGTCGGAAAATCCAGTCCCCCCAGGATGTTCAACAACGTGGACTTGCCGCTACCCGACGGCCCCAGAAGCACGACGAGTTCACCGCTGAATAACGTGAAATCGACCTCGCGCAGCGCGTGAACTTCCAAATCGCCCATATTATAGGTCTTCGATATGTGCGCCGCGCGAAGCACCGGTCGCCTGATGTTCGGCGATTCCTCGTCCAATCGATGTTCGGCGGGCTCGGTCATATCGGTTTCAGCGTACCGGCATTCAATTTCACGGGCAACCGGGACTGGTTTTGATCTACAGTGTATTCAGATGTCTCGACACCATGGAATGGATGGCCGGTAATGGACGATCTGGTTTTCGCGCGCGCAATCCATGTTGTCGCAATTGTCGCATGGATCGGCGGGTTGGCCCTGGA
Source organism: Rhodospirillaceae bacterium (assembly GCA_018660965.1). GTDB lineage: Bacteria > Pseudomonadota > Alphaproteobacteria > UBA8366 > JABJJH01. The sequence goes on from JABJJH010000275.1 coordinate 10,820, forward strand.
AACAATGGTCATCTTGCCCATCGCCGCGTCACCCGAAACGCCGCCGGGGTTGTTCGAGCGGACTGAACGGCTGTTTGCGCCCATCGCGCGCATCGCGGTTCTATTGGCGGGCGCGTCCGGCTTTTACATGGTGCATGCGCTTGACGCGTGGGGCCGTTACAGCGACGCCGGTTTCTGGTGGATGCACGCGATGACGGCGATCTGGGTGCTGTTCACCCTGGTGTTGTTCGTGCTGGAGCCCTGGTTCCTGCACGCGTGGTTCCAGCGCCGTATGTCGGAAGCCCCGGTCGCGACGATGACGCTAATCCAACGGTTACATTGGGTGCTGCTGAGCGTCAGTACGATTACGGTGTTCGGCGCCGTCGTGGGGTCGCACGGGTAAGGACGGGGATCAGGCCCGGAAATACGTTTTCAGAACGTCGTTGATGATGCGTTCCAGATCCTTGACCGTGCTGCAATGTTGCGCGACATGACAGAACGCCTTGTAGCGCAACATCTCGGAATCGCCGGTGCCCCAGAACGTCTCGGGTTCAGGGTTCAGCCAGATCACCGATTTCGCGCGATCATGGATGATTCGCATCAGATCCGTGCGCGGGTCGGTATTGTTCGACCGACCGTCGCCCAGAATGACCACGGTGGTGCGCCGGTCGATTGAATCGAGGGAATTCTCGGTGAAATCCGCCAGGGACCGACCGTAATCGGTCGGGCGGAAGCCCACTTTTTCCAGAATTTCCGGAATGCCCTGCTCAACCTCTTTGTGTTCAAGGATATCGCTGATTTCGATCAGATTGCCGGAAAACGCAAACGCGCGCAGCGTCGCGATCACCTCGTTCAGCGAATAAAGGAACAGCAGCAGGAACCGCGCGGACGCCGCCACCGATCCGGACACATCGCAGATGGCGACAATTTTCGGCCGGTCGATTTTGGTTTGTTTCCAGATCGTCTCGAACGGGATCCCGTCATGGGCCATGTTTTTGCGCAGCGTGCGGCGCACGTCGAGAACGCCCCGCTTGGTGTGTTTGCGGCGCTTGGCGTATTTGGTGGCGAGCTGTTTGGCCATGCGGCGCACGATGCGATGCATGCGCTTGGCGTCGCGCGGGTCAATAGCGCCCAGGCGCGTTTCGAGCAGGAATTCCTCGCGCAATTGTTCGCCGGCGTTGCGCGCGTAAAGCTCGAACTGCCGGTTGATGTATTGGCGCGCTTCTTCGAACAGATAGCGCCGCCCCTGTTCCAACCGCTGCGCTAGGTCGCCCGCGGCTTCATCCTCGGCCCGTTTCAGTCGCAGGATCAGCATTTCCAGGTCGCGCAATCCCATTTTGTCGAGGATGCGCCGCGTGAACAGTCCGCGCTGGGTGCCGAAACGGATATTGGCGACGTTGGCTTCATTGGCGGCGCGCTCCATCGCCTGCGCCATGTCGCTCGCCGAACCGTCCAGCACCAGTTGCGCCAGTTCCTGGTCGCCGATGAGGTCCCGGTCGCTTTCCGACACGTTACTGTCGTCGGGCTTGTCGTCATTCGCACTATCGTTGTCGCGCCGGTCCTGAAATTCTTCGCGGGTGAAGAACATGTCGAAGCATTCTTCGAACGACCCGACTTCTTCTTCCGATTTCGCCAAGGCCACGCAAAGCGCATCCTTCAGGAATTCGCGATCGCCATACCCGACCGTATCGACGGTTTCATGGGCGTCAATCGCTTCGGCGGGAGAAATCCGCACGTCCATGGACCGCAGGGCCCGGAAAAAATTTTCTAACGTCTGTTGCATGAAGCCCGGTCCCGAAGTCGCCGTCGCGTCAAGCCTGTTTCGCTTTGCGGGTCAGTTCCGCGACATCCCGTTCAACGGTTTCGATATCCTGTTCGAATTTTAACAGAACGTTCAGCGTGTCGCGCACCATATCGATTTCCAGTGAATCCGCGTGCAGCAACATCAATACGCGCGCCCAGTCGATGGTTTCCGAGATCGACGGCAATTTTTTGAGGTCGACTTCCCGCAAGGCCTGCACGAAGGCGACCAGTTGGCGTTGCAGGCGTTCTTCGATATTGGGGACGCGAGACGCCACGATGCGCCGTTCCAGCTTTTCGCCGGGCAGCGGTATGAACAGATGCAGGCAACGCCGTTTCAGGGCGTCGCCCATTTCGCGCATGTTGTTCGAGGTTAAAAACACCAACGGCGGCTTTGTCGCTTTGATCGTTCCGATTTCCGGGATCGTCACCTGGAATTCCGACAGAATTTCGAGCAAGAACGCTTCGAATTCTTCGTCCGATTTATCGACTTCGTCGATCAGCAACACCGCGCCGTGTTCCTGTCGCAACGCCTTCAACAAGGGGCGGGGCTCCAGAAACTGTTCGGAGAAAAACATGTCGCCGAAGTCGTGCAGCCGCTCCATGGATTCGTCCAACCCCTTGGTGTCGGACAAGGTGTCGCCCATCTTGTCTTTGAGGATTTGGGTGTAGAGGAGCTGTTTGCCGTATTTCCATTCGTACAGCGCCTTGGATTCATCCAGTCCTTCGTAACACTGCATGCGGATCAGCGGCAGGCCGAGCCAATTCGCCGTGGACAGGGCTAATTCCGTCTTGCCA
>JABJJH010000493.1 GCA_018660965.1 Rhodospirillaceae bacterium
ATAGGGCGAAATATCCGGCGGCGTCAGTTCAATTTTATATTGGGGGGGGCTATTGGGGGTCGGCACGGCGTTATCTCCTCCCTGTATTATGAGCCAACACTTATAAATCGCGCTTCGTGGTGTTTGTCCAGTCGTGTGACGCTCCTATAGTAAGCGGCATGAACGATACGCCCGAACCTTGGGGTCAAAAGCCCCACCAGAGCCGCCCGCCCTGGCGTTCGATCCTCTTGATCGTCGTCGCGGTCACCGTCGGGGTGGCTGTCGTGCTGGGGCTGATCGGGCGCTTTCCCTACGTCATGGAGGCTGGCGGTAGTTGGGCGCATTTGACGTACCTGCTGTTGCTGCTGGTGTTGTTGTCTCTCGGCTTCGCGTGGCGTCGGCCCAATGTGCCGAAACTGCTGCGCCATGGGGCGATCTGGATGGGGGTGATCGTCGTGATCGGGTTATTCTACGCCTACCGGTTCGAATTGTCGGGGGTGAAGGACCGCTTGCTTGGCGAACTGGTTCCGGGCATGGGACAGGTGGGCGCCGGTGGCGAAATCCATTTTCGCGCCGGGGGCGACGGGCATTTTCGCCTGGAAGCCCTGGTCAACGACGCGCCGGTGCGGTTCCTGCTGGATACGGGCGCCAGCGATATTATTCTGGACCCGGCGGATGCGGTGCGGCTTGGGTTCAATCTGGACCAACTGGATTATTCGCGCCGATACCGGACCGCCAACGGGGTCGTAAAAGGCGCGCCAGTTCACCTTCGCAGTGTCCGGGTTGGCCCCATTGAGGTTCGCGATGTGCGCGCATCGGTGAATGGCGCCCCGTTGGGCGCGTCGTTGTTGGGCGTGTCGTTTCTGGAGCGGTTATCCGGCTACAGCGTTGAAAACGGGACGTTGACGCTGCGGCGGTAGACGGCGATCAATCGATCTGGCTTGCGAGGTCTCTGGGGATCGGTCCATCCGGGATGACGCCGCCCGCGAGGGTCTGGCCGGAAACCGAGATTTGTTCGGCGGGCAACAGCAATCGCCAGTCGTGGGTGACGGGGATGATCCGGTAGAGATAATCCTTACCGAATGAGCGCGCCCCCAGAACGGTCGCGTTGGCGTGCTTTCGCAGCAGGACGGCCAGGACTTCGGCGCTGCTGGCGGTGTGCGGTCCGATCAGGACGGACAAACGCGGAATAGCTAATCGCCGGTCCGGTGCGGGAATGTCGATTTGTTGTGTCGACCCGCGGTGGGTCAGTGTGAGGGCGGCGGCGATGGGACCGGTGAACAGCGCGGTTGCCCGGCGCATGCGGTCGAAGTCGCCGCCCCGGTTGCCTCTTAGGTCAATTATCAGGTGAGATAAGTTATTTAGTGAATTGATATTATATAATAATTCATCATTTAATTTTCGAGAGAATTTTCCCAGCTGCATGACGTGGAGACCGTCGTCAATCGATCGGAATTGGCTGATGGATCGCTGACTGGTCGCGCGGCGAATACTGTCCGTGTCGGGATGAACGACTGCTTCCAGCCGCGCGGGCAGCCCTTGGGCGCCAACAATAAGGCGCGCGGCGCACAAACGGTCAGGCCCGCAGGCCTTTGTCAGGCGGGGCCGGTTAACCGCCGCGAACGCAGCGACACGGTCGAGGAACAGCCCAAACGCGCCCGTTCCCCTTTCTGGCGCCGCCCCCCAGGCGGGGGCCGCCTCCCAAGCGGAGAGCGGCGTTAGGAACAGCGCCGCGAGCCAACCCGCAACAACGAGCCTAGTGGCAGTAGTTGAGTGCACCGGCCATATGCGCGCCCCAGGGTTCCTGACCGACGCCGTCGATGGCGCCGACGAGCGCACGTTTCCCGATGTCGATGACCGCGACCTGATTGCTGCTGCTCAACGCGACGTAGAGCTTTTTACCGTCGGGTGTTGTGACCCCGGTTTCCGGTGTTCCCGGCAACGCGATGTCGCCGACGACCTTCATTGCCGTCAAGTCGATGACGATGGCTTTGTTGTCGCCCCGGCTGAGCACAATCGCCGTGTTGGTCCCGGTGTTAACGCCGGTCATGTCGGCGGCGCCCTTCAACCGCGCGACTTCGCTCAACGTCGCGGTGGAGATGATGGACACGGTTTCGTCGCCATTGTTGGGTACGATCATGAAGCGGCCATCGGCGGTCGAAAAGGCGCGCCAGGGCGCGTCCCCGGTGGCGATGGTCTTGATTTTCCGCTGCGTGCGCAAATCCAGCACCGCCAGCGTGTCGCCTTCGCCATAGGCGGCGAAGCCAAGCTTTCCGTCCGGCGTCGCGGTGACGTTGACGATTCCTTGATATTCATCACCCTGGCTGCTCTTGGCGGCCATGGCCTTGGGATCGCCGACGGTGATCTCATTGACGACTTTTCCGCGCGCGACATCGACGACGCTGACGAATTCCGCTCCAAGATTGCTGACATACAGCAATTTTCCGTTCGGGCTGAAGGTCATGTTGTGCGGTTCATGCAGCCCACTGACGCGGCGCAGTTCCCGGTGTTCCGACAGTGACACCAGCGACACCGTGCCCGCGTTGATATTGCCGACCGCCAGCACGCCGCCGTCGGGGCTGATTTCCATATGTTCCGGCGTGGCGCCCAGGGTGACCGTCGCCGCCGCGCGGAGCGTTTCGAGGTCGATAATCGAAATCGTGTTGTCGGCGGTGTTGCTCGTGATCATCTTGCCGAGCGTATTGGACACGGCCACCTGATGGGGCGTGTTTCCGACCGGGACCGTGGCGACGACCGCATCGGTGCGCGTATCGATCACCGCGACATCGGAAGAGACGCGGTTCGGTACGAAAATATAATTATCGAGGTCGCTTAGCGCCGCAGCGGGAGTCGCCGTCAGGGCGGCCAGAAACAAAGCGGCCGCGCCAACGCGGCTGCGGCGGAAAATCGAGTTAGACATGTGCGCTCCTACAGGTTTTCCCTATGGGTTTTCGGGGAGCCCCCACCACACGGAGGACAGATCGGAAGGTATCGCGTTTTGAGGCTGCATGTAAACGGAAAGGGATGCGGAATAGGCCATCACTTCGCCGTTAACCGCCCATTCCCTTGCCTAATCCATATGCGAATACATGATTTTGCCCGCGACCGGCATCTCCGCGCGTAAAATCGTGTTCGAATCGGACTCGGTGATGAACAGGGTTTTGCCGTCCGGCCCGCCATAGGCGCAATTGGTCGTCGTCAGCCCCTCGCAGGAATTAACGCGGTAGAGCGGTTCGCCCCGGTCGCTGAAAATCCATACACAGCCATTGCCAGCGTGACAAACGGCGAGGTTGCCAGCCGCATCGAGCGCCATGCCGTCCGGCCCGCTGTACCCACCCGAAAGCTGCACGAAAATGCCGACCTTGAAGGTGCCGCCTTCCTTGGGCAGGGGCATACGCCAGACCTGATTGGCGCGCGTCACCGCAATATACAGCAGCGATTCATCCAGATTGGGCACCAGACCGTTGGGGCTGGGGATCGTGTCGATCATGCATTCCAGCCGCCCGTCGGTGTTGCGGCGGTACACGCGCCCGGTCGGGTCGTGCATGCCGGTCAGCCCCTGATCGGTGAAATAAAGCGTCCGTCCTTGGCGAAGACCAGATCGTTGCAGCCCTTGAAGCTCTCCATCTTGGCGCGCGCGATGTAGGGCGTAACGGCGCCCGTCTTGGGGTCCAGATGCATGATGC
>JABJJH010000632.1 GCA_018660965.1 Rhodospirillaceae bacterium
AGGGTTTTCCGGTTCGCCGAAGGCAGCGGTCTTCCGCTGCAAATACCGGCGATTGATATGATTGAAATCGGCGCCGGGGGCGGCAGCACCGCGCGGGTTGACCGGCTCGGGTTAATTCAGGTCGGCCCGGACAGCGCCAGTTCGGACCCGGGTCCGGCGTGTTATGGACTTGGCGGGACCGATGCGACCGTAACCGATGCAGATCTGATTCTGGGGTATCTCGACCCCGGAAACTTCCTGGGTGGAAAGATGACCCTCGACAAGGAAGCGGCCAAACGCGCCCTTCAAAACGCGGTGGCGGGCCCCTTGGGCATGTCCGTGGAGCAAGCGGCCTGGGGCATTCATGAAACCGTGACCGCGAACATGGCGCAAGCCGCCTCGGTTCACGCCATCGAAAAGGGATTGAACGTCACGAATTTCACGGTTGTTCCCATCGGCGGCGCCGGACCGGTTCACGCCTGCAGTTTGGCGCGGAAAATGGGGATCGATCGCATGATCTGTCCGGTTGGCGCCGGTGTGGCGTCGGCCATTGGCATGCTGGGGTCGCCAATCTCCTTCGAGCTCGCCCAAGCCAACATGTCCCGGCTTGACGATATTGACTGGCCGCACATTGAGGCCATGGTCCAGGACATGATCACACGCGGTCAAAATTTGGTTTTGCACGCGGGAGTCGCTGAAACCGACATCGCCATCACAATCAGCGCAATGATGCGCTATGTGGGGCAGGGCTACGAAGTGGACGCCCCCGTTGATCTCGCCACGATCCGGACAGGGAATATCGACGCCATCGCCGGGAATTTTTCCGACGCTTACCTCAAACGGTTTGGGCGCATCGAAAAAATGCCGCCGGAAATCACGACATGGCGCGTTGTTGTCAGCGGGCCAAGACCCCCTCTACTCGATTCGATCCGCGTTAATCGTCAACAGCGCGCAAGCGCGGTTTCGCCGAAAAGGACACGTCCTGTTTATTTCGGGGCCGAGGCCGGGTTTGTCGATACACCCGTGTTCGACCGGGAAAACCTGGGCCCCGGCGCGTTGATCGACGGGCCCGCCGTTCTTGAGGAAGTAGAGTCCACTTTGATCATCCCCCCTGATTTTTCCGGCGAGGTCGATGACGGACTTAATGTAATCGTGTCACGTGAGGATCAAGCGCCATGACGCCTCCCCGTAAATGCATAACAGTCGTCGATCTATTGATAGAGCGGCTCAAGGAATGCGGACTGCAACGACTGTTTGGCGTTCCCGGCGGCGGCAGCAGCATGGATTTGATCGACGCCGCACGGCGCGCCGGATTGGATTTCGTCCTTACCCGGCGGGAAGATTCCGGCATGGTCATGGCCGCCGTCACCGCGTGGCTGTCCAATGCGCCGGGGCTGGCGCTGGCGACCAAGGGGCCTGGCGTCACCTCCGCCGCCAATGGGGTCGCATCAGCCTTTCTGGACCGCGCTCCCGTGCTCTTTGCATCCGACGGGTTCGATGACGACGAACTGCGCTATGTGTCCCATCAATACTTCGATCAGGCCGCATTATTGGGGCCCGTTACGAAAGAGTTCAGCTTGCTGGACGGTGACGATCCCGCCGCTCAAATTGATGCGTTGGTGCAAGCCATGACGGGCGCGCCGAAAGGACCCTGTTACGTGGAATTGACGGGCGCCGCGGCGCGTCGGGAAATTACCGTCGCTAATGAAGGCGGCGCACAGGACCGCACGCCCCTTAATGCGCCAACGGTCGAACAATTCGATAAAGCCAGAAATCTGATCGCGGCGGCCAAACGCCCCGTTATCATCGTCGGACTGGAAGCCGCCACGCCAGAAACCGCAGCCGCGATTCGCAACACGATCAACGCCTTGAACGCCCCCGCGCTCGTTACCTACATGGGCAAGGGCGTCGTAGCTGATCAGGATTCGAACTTTGCCGGCATCTTCACCGGCGGCCAGGCGGAATACGCCTGCGTCTCGAACGCGGACCTCATAATCCTGGCGGGCCTCGACCCTGTAGAATTGATTCGAAAACCCTGGGCTTATACCGCGCCCGTCATCGACGTCAGTGAAGTTCATCACGAAAAGCATTATATGACGCCGGATTGCGGTCTATACGGTCCCGTCGCGGCGACGCTGGCGCAACTGGCCGATTGTTTGACGCCTTCGGATTGGACGGCGTCGGAAATCGCAACCCATCGGGACAATTTCCACCAGGCGATGGCGTACAAGGAACGGTCCAGCCTGACGCCGGTGGATATTGTCAAAATGGCGGCGTCCGCGTTTGCCGGAGCGCCTGACGACACGCCGCGTCTGGCGGTGGATGCGGGCGCGCATATGTTTTCCGCCATTGCGTTCTGGCCCGCCCGCCAACCGCTGGATGTGTTGATTTCAAATGGTCTGGCGACAATGGCGTTTGCGCTGCCCGCCGGACTGGCGGCGGCGTTGCATGACCCCAAGCGCGGCGCGGTCGCGATGACCGGTGATGGCGGTCTAATGATGTGCCTGGGCGAACTGGTCACTGCGGCGCAGCAAAAGGCCAATCTGACGGTCATTGTCTTCAACGATGGGTCGCTTTCGCTGATCGACATCAAGCGTCAGGAATTACAAATGCCGGATTTGGGTTTCAGTTGGGACCGGCCGGACTTCGCCGCCGCCGCGCGGGGCTTCGGCTGCAGCGCATGGCGGGTTTCATCGGAAGCGGAACTTGACGACGCGTTGAAAAATGCAGCGGATGCGGACGGTCCCTGCCTGATCGATGTTCATCTTGACCCCGACGGATACATCGAACAGATGCGGGCGTTGCGCGGTTAAACGAATTCGAGGAAACGAAATGTCCAATAGTCATAACGCTCCCGCCGACCCAATGTTCAAGAATATCGACGATTGGGCGGAAGCCCTGGTTGGCGAGGGCAAACTGGCGCATACGCAAACGGCGATATTTAAATCGGGCGCAACGATCCATACCCATCGAACCGGTGTCATGGACATTACGGATAACACGCCTTTGCTCGGGGACGCGATTTTCCGTATTTACTCCATGACCAAGCCCGTCACCGCCGTCGCCGTGATGATGCTGGTCGAGGACGGGTTGTGCGCGATTGACGACCCTGTCGCCAATTACATTCCCGCCTTCGCCAACGGGCGGGTTTATCTGTCCGGCGGTCCCGATGATTACAAAACCGAACCCGCGCGCGGCGATATGACGATCAAACACCTTTTGACCCATACCGGCGGGTTGATTTACGCGAACCAGGCGTCCGAAACGATCAAGACGCTTTATAAACGGACTGGCGTCGACTTTTCGGCGCCGCACGATAGCTTCGCCGACGCCGTCGACAGCATCGCTGGTTTGCCGCTGGTTTGCCATCCGGGAACCGGTTGGAATTACAGTGTTTCACATGATGTTCTCGGTCGTTTGATCGAGGTTATTTCGGGTCAACCTTTCGACCAATTCCTGCGCATGCGCATTTTAGAACCGCTCCGCATGGTTGACACTGGGTTCCAGATTGAACCTGCAAAACATCACCGGTTGGTCAAAAATTACGGCTACGACGAAAACGGGCGATTAAAGGACATCAGCGATTATTCCGCCGACCGGTTCCTGCGCGGCGGCACGTTGTTGTCCGGTGGCGGCGGACTGGTTTCAACTGCGGCGGATTATCTGCGGTTCGCGCGCATGATGTTGAATTGCGGCGAATTGGATGGCGCGCGTCTGTTGAAACCGGAAACGGTCGCCCTCATGACCACGAATCATGTCGATGGGGATATCCCGGACATGGGGGAATTGATGCACAGCGGCTACAGCATGGCCGGTATCGGCTTCGGGCTGATTGGCGCTGTCATGCTCGACCCGGCGCGCTCAGTATTCGCCGGTTCCAAGGGAGATTATTGTTGGGGCGGGGCGGCCAGCACCTATTTCTGGATAGATCCGCTTGAAGACATGGTCGTCGTTTTCTTGACGCAGCTCATGCCGTCTTCCGCCTTGCCGTTGCGCCAGGACCTGC
>JABJJH010000357.1 GCA_018660965.1 Rhodospirillaceae bacterium
CATTTGAGAAGCTGACGTTTAAAAGCCTCACCGCGCGGCCCGTCGTGCTGACGTTAAAGCGTCCGGTCGTGGCGCGCATCGCGACCATCACCGAATGGCCGCTTATTCTGATCGACCTTCATACCGAGGAAGGCGTCATTGGCCGCAGCTATCTGGAACCCTATCTCGTCAAATCGATGCGCTATCTCATTCCAGCGCTGAACGATTTGGCGGAACTGTTCAAGGGCGCGACCGTGGCCCCCGCCGATTTGTACGCGCAAGCGCGCAAGTCGCTGCAATTCGTCGGCTACGAAGGCCTGTCGATGATCGCGGTGTCCGGGCTGGACATGGCGGCCTGGGATGCGTTGGCCAAGGCGGCGGGCGTACCGCTATGCGTTCTGCTGGGCGGTTCGGTCGGTCCTGTGAAATCGTATAACAGCAACGGCCTGTGGCTGAAGGAACCGGCCGCCATCGCGGCGGAAGCCGTGGAATTGCGCGACGAAGGCGGGTTCGAGGGTTTGAAAATGCGGTTGGGCCGGGAACGCGCCAGCGAAGATTTGGCCGCCATCGAGGCGGTGCGCAAAACCGCTGGCGACGACATGCGCCTGATGATCGACTTCAACCAGGGGCTCGATCTGGCCGAAGCGATGGAGCGCTGTCATCAGATCGACGATCTCGGGCTCGCCTGGATCGAGGAGCCGATCATCTATGACGATTTCGACGGTTACGCACGGTTGACCGGCGCGCTCAAGACCCCGGTGCAGATTGGTGAGAATTTCTATGGCCCCCGCGATATGCACAAGGCGCTGCGGATGAAGGCGTGCGATCTGGTGATGCCGGATTTCATGCGCATCGGCGGCGTCACGGGCTGGATGAAGGCCGCCGCCATCGCCGGGGCGGCGGGCGTGCCCATGTCCACGCATCTATACCCGGAAGTCGCCGCCCACGTGATGCGCGTCACCGAAACCGCGCATTGGCTGGAATGGCAGGACTGGGCTGACCCAATTCTGCAGAATCCCTATGAAATAAGGGACGGGCTTCTGCATATCCCCGATGTTCCCGGCGTCGGTCTGGACTGGAACGAAGACGCGGTCGCCGCCAATTTGGCCGATTTTTAACCCCGAATAGGCTTGATCCCGGTCCCGCGTCCGGGTACTCGAAGTACATGGTTCGACTCACCGATCTTGATGAAATCGACGCGGGGCATCTGGTCGACAAGGAATGCCCGCCGTTCGAAACCCAGCCTTGGGTCTCGGGTCCGCCGCTTTCTCAACGCCGCGTCGCTATCGTGACGACGGCGGGCCTGCATCGCCGCGACGACCGGAATTTCGCGCTGCGCGACCTTGGCTACCGGGTCATTCCCGGCGATATCGACACGGCTGATCTGGTGATGACGCAAAGCTCGGTCAATTACGACCGCACCGGGTTCCAGCAGGACGTAAACGTCGTGTTCCCCATCGACCGCTTGCGCGAATTGGCGGCCGCCGGGGACATCGGCGAGATTGCTGGCTTTCATTATTCGCTGAACGGGGCCGGGTGGATGCCCCATGAAATTGAACCGACCGCGCGCGAATTGGCCGGGTTGTTGAAGGAAGATCAGGTCAACGCCGTTCTGCTGGTCCCGGTCTGACCAAACTGCACCCGCGCCGTCGGCGCGACCGCGCATTACCTGGAAGACGAAGGCCTGCCCACGGCGGGGATCAGTCTGGTCCGCGATAATACCGAACGGTTGCGCCCGCCGCGTTTCCTGTGGGTGCCCTTCGAACTGGGCCGCCCCTTTGGCGCGCCAAACGAGCCCGCGTTCCAGACTAAGGTGCTGCGCGCCGCGCTGGCGCTGTTCGACCATGACGGGCCATCGCCGGTGTTGGAGGATTTCCCCCACGATGCCCCCGGCGTGTCGGTTACCGAAGACGATATGACGGGCTGGACCTGTCCCATTCCGCTGCCGAACATCGCCGACGCCTCGACCCCGGCGTTACTGGCGGCGGTGCGCGCCGAACTCGACAGCCTCGCCCCGTGGGCCCAATTGGCGCAGGAAACAAGAGGCCGCACGGCGACCGGCGTATTGGGAATCCCCATCGAAGACATCGCCGTCTTCCTGCACGCGCTGATGGACGGCGTGCCGGATAGCCGGAAGGAAGGCGTACCGGTGGGGGAGGCCTTCCGTCAGGCGGGCGAGGAACTGAAGACCTATTATCTGGAAGCGGCTACAGCCAAGCCGGGCGCCGCTGCCAGCAAAGACCTCGCCGACTGGTTCTGGGGCGCCACGGCGGCGGGACGGCTGCTCCTGGCGCTGCACCCGGTTTGCCTGACAAGCGACGACGCGGGAATCCGCCACGTGGCGACATCGCAACTGGTGCCACGGTTGCAACAGCATCGGTTGTGACGGTGGCAGATACTTCCGTCATTTCCGCGAAGGCGGAAATCCAGGACCCGGTACCAAATGGCGAAATTAGGCGTGATTCCTGGACTCCCGCCTTCGCGGGAGTGACGAAAAGGGGTGCTCCCGACCTACATCGCCGTCCAGGTCGCCGAACCCAACCGCGCCCGGTTGACGCCATCGCCGGGCCGCGATACTAATTCTTCAAGAACGCGCCGATTTGATCTTCAGCTTGCGGGCGCTTGTATAAATTCTGCTAAAGCGGTCGGTGCGAACCGCCCGTGGCTTATCAGACCACTTGGGGCGGTTTTTTTGTGGCCCGTCCCAACCTCCCTGTCGCCCGCAAGCGGCTGTTTCATCCGGCGCCGATGTTTCGGTTGGAGGGTGAGATGGTCGATCAACAGTTTTATTTACCGAATAACGCGGTTCTGGTGGTGGCGCCAGTTGCGGAGGATATGGCCGGGGGCGCGCGGTCGTGCATCGCGATGAACATTGCGGCGATGTGTGACGCCTGGCGCGCCGCGCGGCAACCCGTGCTGGATCACGCCGCCGATGGCCGCCTCGACACGGCGGATTTGAAGGCGCGATTGCGCCGGGAAGGCCTGAATTGTCTGGTGCTGGCGGGCGGCTTCACAAAAAGTTCACTCAACGCGGCGCTTGAAAAGTTTGGCAAATCCGGATTTGAAGCCTATGTGGTGAATGACGCCATTTGCGGCGTGGAACATTTTGCGCCCGCGTCCGGGTGTCTGACCGTCGAGGAGGCCATTGGCGCCTTGGCGCCGGACCACGAGCCGTCGCGGGCGGCGGGCGTTTTTTGAACGGAGAGCTGACGATGGCGGGTGATCTGGCGTATTCGGACATGGGTCCTGCGATATGTGATCTGGACCGGGTGCAGTATGTCAGCGACTGGTTGGTGCAACAGGGTTTGCTGGGCGCGGATCTGGGCGATTTGCTGGACGGGTTCTGCGATCATCTGGTCGATAGCCTGGGCTTGCCGTTGTGGCGGGGGCAAATCGCCATGCGCACCCTGCACCCCAGTTTCGAGGCCATGGTTTACGTGTGGCGCCGGGGCGAGGCGGTGAAGAACGACCGGGTGGCGCATACGGACGGCGATACCGAGGAATGGAAGCGCAGTCCGTTTTATTACATGTTGAACAACGTGGAATTTTCCCTGCGCCGGTCACTTGAAGTTCCGGCGGGCGAATTGGAATTTCCGTTGCTGCGGGACTTCAAGGAAGCCGGCGGGACCGACTACGTCGCGCGCATCATGCCGTTTGGCGATTCCGGCGCTGCGGATCGTCGGACCGGCGTATTGACATCCTGGATTTCGGATCGTCCGGGCGGCTTCACCGAGGTCGAGGTCGCCGCGCTGGACCGGCTGCAATCCCGGCTGGCGCTGACCATCAAGACGATACTGTCGGAAGAAATCACCAAGAATGTCGCGTCCACCTATGTCGGCCCGGAAGCCGCCCGGCGCATTCTGGGTGGGAAAATTCAACGCGGCGCAGTCGATGTCATCCACGCGGCCATCGTGTTCATGGATTTGCGTGGGTTCACCGGGGTCAGCGACCGCGCGCCGCGTGAAGACCTTGTGCCGATGCTGGACGATTATCTGGAATGCATGGTCGCCCCGGTAGTCGAACACGGCGGTCAGGTTCTGAAATTCGTCGGCGACGGGCTGCTGGCGACGTTTGATCTGGCGGGTCGGGAGCGGGATTTTATTTGTCACGACGCCCTGGGCTCGGCGACCAGGGCCCTGGCGATGACCGCCGCGTTGAACGACGTGCGCGCCGCCGCCGGGAAACCGGTCATGGAACTCGACGTGGCGTTGCATCTGGGCGATGTCCTGTTCGGCAATGTCGGGGCGGCGGACCGGCTTGATTTCACCGTCATCGGCCCGGCGGTCAACGAAGCCAGCCGTATCGAGGCTCTGGCCGACGAACTGGATGTGAATTTGTTGGTGTCGGAGACGTTCGCTGATGCGGCGACCCAATGCGCGCCGTATTTGCGCAGCCTGGGCCGCCATGCGTTGCGCGGTTTGGACCGGGAACAGGAAATTTTCACGCTCAAGGATGAAAGTCTGGTTGAAGCGTAGAGCGCGCGTTATTGTTTGGGTGATTTTTGTTGGGGAGTATGACGCGTGAAGATCGTTCCACCGTATTTGATGTTTCTGGGTGATGCGCCGGATCAGCTTGGCGCCAAGACCGCCGATGGAGTCGCGAAGTGGAAACCGGACTGGTGTCTGGGGCAGCTTCGTCTGGAAGGGTGTCAGGCCGATATCGGGTTGACCGATATGAGCCTGGAAGAGGCCAAGGCCGCTGGCGTGAAGACGTTGATCCTTGGGGTCACGAACCAGGGCGGGTTTTTTAACGATAGCTGGATGGAGACGCTGCACGGGGCGCTTGATCTCGGCATGGATATCGCCAGCGGATTGCATATGCGCCTGGGCGACGCGCCGGGGTTGGCGGACAAGGCGGCGAAGTTGGGCCGTCAGTTGTACGATGCGCGCCATCCGACCCAGGAATTTGCGGTGGGCAAGGCCGTGCCGCGCACGGGCAAGCGTGTATTGACCGTCGGCACCGACGTGTCGGTCGGTAAGATGTTCACCTCCCTGTGTATCCAGAGAGAAATGCGGGCGCGCGGCATGAAATGCGATTTCCGCGCGACCGGGCAGACCGGCATCTTCATCGTTGGCGAAGGCGTTTCGGTCGACGCCGTCGTTGCGGATTTCATTTCCGGCGCGGCGGAGACCTTGTCGCCCGACAATGAGCCCGACCATTGGGACGTTATCGAAGGGCAGGGCTCGCTCATGCACGCTTCTTACGCCGGGGTGACCCTTGGGTTGTTGCATGGGTCGCAGCCGGACGCGATTGTGCTGTGCCATGAACCGACCCGTCCGCATATGCGCGGCACGCCGCATATTCCCATGCCGGATTTACAGGCGGTGATCGACGCCAATATCGCGGCGGGGCGTCTGTTCAATCCGGAAATCCGTTGCATCGGCGTGTCGGTCAATACGTCAGGCTTGTCGGAAGAAGACGCGAAACGCTTTCTGGCGGAAACCGAAGCGCGATTGGGCCTGCCTTGCGTCGACGCCTACAAGGACGGCGCGGAGCGGCTCGTGGACGCCCTGGAATCCTAGGGCCTAGCGGTATGCCCCGTCTTATTGTTCGACCGGAAACATGGCCGCTGGCGCGCGCCTTCACGATTTCACGCGGCAGCCGAACCGCCGCCGAAGTCATTGTTGCCGAAATTTCCGATGGCGACATGACGGGACGCGGGGAATGCATGCCGTACGCGCGCTATGGGGAATCGGTGGACGGCGTGGCCGCCGCCATTGCCGCGCAGGCGGACGCC
>JABJJH010000564.1 GCA_018660965.1 Rhodospirillaceae bacterium
AAGTCGCGAACGGACGAGTTCCGGTTATTGCGGGCGCGGGCTCGAATTCGACGGCGGAAGCGATTGAATTGACCCAACACGCCAAGGACGCTGGCGCCGATGCGGCGCTGGTCGTGACGCCCTATTACAACAAGCCGACCCAGGAAGGCATGTACGGGCACTATAAGATGATAACCGACGCGGTCGATTTGCCGGTCGTCATCTACAATATTCCAGGACGTTCCGTCGTTGATATGAACGTTGAGACGATGGCGCGCCTCGCCAAAATTCCCAACATCGTGGGCGTCAAGGACGCGACCGCGGATTTGGCCCGGCCCTTGGCCACGCGCGTGGCGATTGGCGAAGAATTTTGCCAATTGTCCGGCGAGGATGCGACGGTCGCGGCTTTTCTGGCGCAGGGTGGCGTGGGGTGCATTTCGGTTTCTGCGAATGCCGCACCCAAAATGTGCGCTGACCTGCACAACGCCTGGCGTGATCGCGATCTCGACGCGTTCAATGTTCTTCGCGACCGGTTGATGCCGTTACACGACGCCATGTTCTGTGAAAACAGCCCGGCGCCGGCGAAGTACGGGGCGCATTTGCTGGACAAGTGCGATGACCCCAGCATCCGGCCGCCGCTTGGCGCCTTGACGGAAGCGGGCCAGAAAATTGTACGCGATGCGATGGTGTCGTCGGGATTGTTGAACTGACGCCATGGCCGACAAGGCGAGTGAGCCGCGCACGGTCGCGCTGAACAGACGTGCGCGGTTCGATTATTTTATCGATGAAACGCTCGAGGCCGGCCTTATGTTGGAGGGCAGCGAAGTTAAATCGCTGCGCAGCGGGCAGGCGAGCCTTGGGGAGTCCTGGGCCGGTCCCAAGGATGGCGCGTTATGGCTGATGAATTGCTATATCCCTGAATACAAAAACAGCAGCGGGACCGGCCATGAATCCCGGCGTCCCAGAAAGTTGCTGCTTCACAAACGTGAAATGAACAAACTTCTCGGCGCCGCCAAACGTCAAGGCGTCACCTTGGTGCCGGTCTCGATCTATTTTAATGATCGTGGGATCGCCAAGGTGAAACTAGGATTGGCGCGTGGCAAACGTCAGGTCGACAAGCGCCAGACCACCAAGGACCGGGATTGGCAACGTCAAAAGGCGCGGGTGTTGCGCGACCGGGGTTAACACTGAACGTCGAGACGCCGACGGATTTCGCCGAAAACCTCGTGGAACATCGCCTCGGTCAGCCGACCGGTATTCGTGTTGTAGCGGGAACAATGATAGCTGTCGGCCAGTAGAAGGCCACTTGGCAATTCGTGCGCCGCGCCATGGCCAAACGGCCAATCGCGCTGTCTGAGGCCCAGGGTGCGTATGACCGAGGCATGGGATACCGTGCCCAGACACAGGACGATCCGCAGCTTTGGCATGGCGTCCATTTCTTCGATCAGGAACGGTCGGCAGGCGTTTATTTCGGCGCCGACGGGCTTGTTTTGCGGCGGCACGCAACGCACGGCGTTGGTGACCCGGCACCGGACAAGATCCAGTCCGTCATTCGCTTCTTCGTCATAGTGGCCGCGCGCAAAGCCGAATTTTTGTAGGGTTGGATACAGCAACTGGCCCGCGTAGTCGCCGGTGAAAGGCCGACTTGTTCGATTGGCGCCGCGAAGACCTGGCGCCAAGCCGACAATCAGCATTTCGGCGTCGATGTCGCCGAAGCTGGGGACGGGCGCGTTGTGCCAATCCGGAAACTGTTCGCGGTTCGCTTCTCGAAAATCGACTAAACGCGGGCACAACGCGCAATTTGGACCGGGATTCATGACAGACGAATAACCGGGCGACCCGATGTTATCAAGCGGTGGTTACGACGGGTTCGTCGTAATCGTCCTCGTAATCGTCATCGTCCTCATCGTCCTCATCGTCGATGTATTGCTCTGGGGCGGCCTTGTGAGGTTCGTGCTTGCGGGCGATTTCATTGGCCAATGTCGATAAATCGATGAAGCTGTCGGCCTGGCGGCGCAATTCGTCGGCGACCATTGGCGGGGACGACTTTACCGTGCTGACAACGGTGACGCGCACGCCCTTGCGTTGGACCGCCTCGATCAGTCTCCGGAAGTCGCCATCGCCGGAAAACAAAACGATATTGTCAAGATTATCCGCCATTTCCAAAACGTCGATGGCGAGTTCAATGTCCATGTTGCCTTTGATTTTACGCCGACCACTGGCGTCCGTGAATTCCTTCGCCGGTTTCGTCACCATGGTGTAGCCGTTGTAGTCCAGCCAATCGACCAGGGGGCGGATTGGCGAATATTCCTGATCTTCCAGCAGGGCCGTGTAGTAAAAGGCGCGGATCAGCTTGCCTTCTCCTGAAAAAGCATCCAGCAGGCGTTTGTAATCAATGTCGAATCCCAACGCGCGCGCCGACGCGTAAAGGTTTGCGCCATCGATAAAAAGGGCGATTTTCTCGTTTGGGCGGAAATTTAGCTGCATATCAAAAAATCCTGAATTTTAATTTTGAAAAATAAGCACCACGGTAATTTTTTATTGTGCTAACGGCAATTATCCCTCCAGCAATTATTTAGGGTGCTCCTATTGATCCGACAAGGGATTGTTTTAAAATTTAAATTAAATTTTATGAAAAATTCGTTAACAAAAGTAATTTAATCTGTTAATTGATGCGGCCAATTTACTTGAATAATGGCGCACGCAGCCATATATTGCGCGGCTCGCATTGGAATGGCTCCAAAGCGACACGAAACCACAGGGTTATTGATATGGCGCGTGTTACCGTTGAAGATTGTGTTCTGAAGGTTCCCAATAGATTTGAGCTGGTGATGATGGCGTCCCAAAGGAGTCGGGATATCGCCTCGGGCGCCGACATTTCGATTGAGCGCGATAATGACAAGAATCCTGTTGTTGCGTTGCGCGAAATCGCCGACGAGACGGTTCCGTTGAACGATTTGGGCGACAGCGTCGTTCGCGGCTTGCAAAAGCATGTTGAAGTCGACGAGCCCGAAGAAGAAGATCCAATGGAATTAATGACCGCTGCGGCGTTGACCGACGAGTCGGAGCTTCAAGGCATGCAGGTGCGGTACACCGATGAACCGATTGAAGCGGAAGAGTCCGACGCTGGGAACATTACCGAACCACCCGTGTCCTGACGCTAGCGAGAACGGCTGCGTTCCGGTGTTGTACATACGCCGGGCTCCGTTCAGACGGTCGGTTATATTCGTGCGATGGAGTATTGTCGCATGATGCGCCAATACGATCTTGTCGAACGTGTAAAAAGTTACGATCCAGCCGCCGATGAAGACGCGCTGAACCGGGCCTATGTGTTTTCAATGAAAGCGCATGGCGCGCAGTTGCGCGAATCCGGCGATTCCTATTTTTCGCATCCCGTTGAAGTGGCGGGGATTCTATCCGACAAGAAGCTGGACTGCGACTCCATCATCACGGGGTTGCTGCACGATACGGTTGAAGACACCGTGGCGACGATGGACGATATTAATCGCCTGTTTGGCCCGGACGTCGCGCGGCTGGTCGATGGCGTGACGAAGTTGAGCCAGATCGAATCCCAGTCCGACCAGACGAAACAGGCTGAAAATTTTCGTAAACTGTTGCTTGCGATGTCGGAGGACATCCGCGTTCTGTTGGTGAAGCTGGCGGACCGATTGCACAACATGCGGACGTTGCATCATGTCGGCAGGCTTGAAAAGCGCCGCCGAATTAGCCGCGAAACCATGGATATTTACGCGCCGCTCGCTGAACGCATCGGTATCCGCGACTGGAAGGACGAACTCGAAGACTTGGCGTTTGTCGAGTTGAACCCCGATGGTCGCCTGTCCATCATTAACCGTTTAGATTTTCTGCGGAACCGCGGTGGTGATCTAATAAGTCTGGTCATGGATGAATTGACCGGCACGCTGAAAAAAAAGGGCATTCGGTCCATGGTTTCGGGCCGTGAGAAAACACCCTATTCCGTGTGGCGTAAAATGCAGCGCAAGAATATCGGTTTCGAGCAATTGTCCGACATCATGGCGTTTCGGGTTGTCGTGGAATCGGTCGAGCAGTGTTACCAAACGCTTGGCGTCATTCACAGTCGCTATCAGATGATCCCGGGACGGTTCAAGGATTACATCTCGATCCAAAAGCCAAACGGCTACAAATCACTGCACACCAGCGTTATCGGTCCCGAAAACCAACGGATCGAAATGCAAATCCGCACCCGTGACATGCACGAAGTGGCTGAATTGGGCGTCGCGGCGCATTGGCTTTACAAGCAAGGCAACTATACAGAAGGCAAGCAATACCAATGGCTGCGCGAACTTCTGGAAATTCTGGAGCACGCCGACGCGCCCGAGGAGTTTCTTGAGCACACGAAGTTGGAGATGTTCGCCGACCAGGTGTTTTGTTTTTCGCCGAAGGGCGATTTACAGTCGTTGCCACGAGGATCGACGCCGGTCGATTTCGCCTATGCGGTCCATACCGAAGTCGGAAATACCTGCGTCGGAGCGAAAATTAACGGTCGGATCGCGCCGCTCCGCACCCAGTTGAATAACGGCGATCAGGTCGAGATTTTAACGTCCAAAACGCAAAATCCCTCGCCAGCCTGGGAAGGCTTCGTGTCCACCGGTAAGGCGCGGGCCTGCATTCGCCGCTACGTCCGGTCCCAACAGCGCAAGGAATATATCAGCCTTGGACGCGAGATAACGGAAAAGACGTTTCGCCAGCACGGTCATGAATTCAGACTGAAGGCGATCAAGGCCGTGCTGAAGCAATTCGTGCTGGGATCGACGGACGATGTTTTCTTCGACGTTGGGCGCGGCCAACTGACAGGATTTGATGTCCTGATCGCGGTTTATCCCGAAATGAAAAACGGCGCCAATCCGGTCGCCCAGGCAGTGAATCCAAGGCTGGGCGGCGACAGCGACAATGCTGTGCCGATCCGGGGTTTGATACCGGGCATGGCGGTGCATTACGCAGAGTGCTGTCATCCGCTTCCTGGCGACCGTATCGTTGGCATCGTCATCACGGGGAAAGGCGTCACGATTCACACGATTGATTGCGAGACGTTGGAGAACTTCACGAACATGCCGGAACGCTGGCTTGATGTCGCCTGGGATGTTGATAGCGCGACGACGCATGTGGGGCGCATCCGCATCGTCCTCGCCAACGAACCCGGCAGCCTTGCAAATTTGACGACCGTCATCGGCCGGAACAGCGGAAATATTACGAATTTGAAAATAACCGACCGATCAGCCGACTTTTTCGAACTTCTGGTCGATATTGAAGTTTCGGACGTGAAGCAATTAACTAATATTGTTGCGGGGTTACGCGCGACGCCCGAGGTGAATTCGGTTGATCGCGACCAGCATTGACCCGTCGGCTTTATTCCCGTAAGCCCTGTTGGCTTTTCTGCATAATTTTAATTCTGACTCCGGTGCGGCTGAATGTTCCGACGGCGCCAAAAAATCAGTGTTGCCAATCGGGTGCGCGATGTCCTGTGGCCCCGGCTGGGGTGGCGGCGGTATTCACGCTACACCCTGCATCGTTTGGCGAGGTTGCCCGGCACGCCGCATAGCATCGCGGCCGGATTCGCGTGCGGCGTCGCAATGTCGTTCACGCCGCTGGTGGGCGCGCATGTCCTGTTGGCGCTGCTGGTGTCATGGCTGATTGGCGGCAGTTTGCTGTCGGCGCTTATCGGCACGATCATCGGAAACCCGTGGACGTTTCCGTTTATCTGGTTGTGGATTTATAATGTTGGTCTGTGGCTTGGTATTGCGGCGGGTGATGCGGGCAGGGCCGATTTTGGCG
>JABJJH010000521.1 GCA_018660965.1 Rhodospirillaceae bacterium
ACTTGGCGACGCGCTCGCCGCCCCGGCGCTCAGGCCCTATGCAATCTTGATACTGGCGGTCGTCGTACAAAAGCTCATCGTCCCGCCGCTCGCCGCCGCGGGAATCGAACCGGCCATCTCAACAGACCGCGTCACCTTCACGGTGCTAAATTCTCCCGGCGTTGCGTTGCTCATCGCGACAATGGCGACCCTCGCCACACAACGCCGCCACAGCGACGTTACCGCGCTGCCGTCAACATTAATGCGGCGGTCGTGGCGGCCCTTGGCGAGCATATTGTTGTTCATGATGGCGGCGCGCTTGCTCGTGGAAAGCGGCGCCATCGCGGCCCTCGCCGGGTTGCTCGCCGGGCTTGGGTCATATCCCGCCATCTCCGCGGTCACGGGTTTAGGCGCGTTGAGCGGTTATGTCACGGGAAGCGGCATCACCGGCAACGCGCTGTTCATGCCCGGCGCCGCCGCCACCGGCGGGCCCTTCGGGGCCGAAGCGTTGTTCGCGGCGCTGCAAAATGGCGCGGCGGGGCACGCCGCCATGGCCGCCCTTCCGGTCGCGGCGATTCTACTGTCCGCACTGCCCAATCGAAACATCGGCGACGACCGCACCGTGATGACCATCGGACTACGGCTTTCCACGCTGTTCACCGTGATGTTAATCGTCGCCGGTTCGATGTTATTGGCGACGAGTTTGCATCAGCCGTGAATAGATCGCACATCCACCTCAGCACCACGGTCATTTATCGCGGGAACCTCTTTTCAACGACAACACTCAACACCAGCAGCGTCACCGGCCAAAGGCCAACGAAAATTCCCCACCGCTCCGCATGAGCCGCCTGCAGGACCGCCTTCAACGCCGGATCGGCAATGTTGTTCAGAACCGGCCTCACGAGTTCAATTTCCGGCCCGATATACCAAAGCAGCCACGAAAGCGGAATGGACGCCAATCCCAACCAAAACAGCACTTGAGGTGCATTTTTCATAACTCACCCTCCCCTTTGAGCATTCCAGAAAAAGTCAACCGACACGAGCGTCTTTGACCCAAGGTTTCCTATTAGGCGCCACTTTGACAACCAATGCTACCAAATTGACAATCACCAAACCGACGAGACGCTGTTGTTATTTCGCTTCGGCAAGACGGAAATAGTCATGCAAAACACCGGCGACCGCCCTATATACAACCCGCACGCTTTACCAAAGGGATAAACGATGAGTGAAACCGTCACGCCACTGGAAGATTTCAAGGCCCCTTACGGACGCCAGGTTGCGCTGGAAGACATCGTCCATGAAAGCGGCATGCGACTGTTGCGGATTCGCATACGCGAGGGCACGCGGTTCACCGTCATGGAGCTCGACCCCGACACGGCGGCCCATTGGGGAAAGTCGATGTTGAAATGGTCAGATGACGTGACCAGTTAACCGAGATGGCTTCTATGTCGCTATACGCCACGAAAGCAAATAGATGAACAATCTGCCGCTGTTTTTCGCCATGAAGGACCGCCCGGTCGTGATCGCCGGTGGTGGTCTGGCCGCCGCGCGCAAGGCCGATCTGATGGTGCGCGCCGGCTGCGCGGTGACGATTGTCGCGCCCTCGCTCAACGAAGACCTGGCGATGCTGGCCAGCGAGGACCGCCTTATCCATAAGACCAGCCCCCTGACGGCGGATGATTTAACCGATTGCGTCATCGCGGTGGGCGCATCCGAAGATGGCGCGATTAATGAACACCTTCACCAATTGGCGAAGACCGTCGGTATTCCCGTCAACATCGTCGACCGTCCTGATTTGTGCGACTTCATCATGCCCGCCGTCGTGGACCGTTCACCCCTGTTGATCGCGGTGTCCAGCGGCGGCGCCGCGCCATTGCTGACCCGCATTCTCAAGGCGCGCTTCGAAACCCTGATCCCGTCGGCCTACGGTCGGCTTGCCCGGTTCGCCGGTGACTACCGGGCGCGCGTTCGCGACACGTTGCCGCGCGCCGCCGTCCGGTTGCGGTTTTGGGAACGTCTGTTCGATGGCCCCATCGCCGAACAATTGTTCTCGGGCCAGGAAGATCAGGCCCGGGAGTTAACCGAAAAACTGTTGCAGGATGTGGTCACCGAAACCGGCAAAGCGACGGGCGGCGAGGTGTATCTGGTCGGGGCTGGACCGGGCGACCCGGATTTGCTGACCTTCCGCGCCCTGCGGCTGATGCAAAAGGCGGACGTGGTGCTGTACGACCGCCTGATTGGCGACGGCATCCTCAATCTGGTTCGGCGAGACGCGGAGCGGATCTATGTCGGCAAATTGCCTCAGGAACACGCCGTCCCGCAGGAAGACATCAGTCAATTACTGGTTCGGCTCGCGCTCGAGGGCAAACGGGTGTTGCGGCTGAAGGGCGGCGACCCGTTCATGTTCGGGCGCGGCGGCGAAGAAATTCAGGCGCTGGCGGAAAAAGGCATTCCGTTTCAGGTCATCCCCGGCGTGACGGCGGCGAACGGCTGCGCGGCCTATGCGGGCATTCCCCTGACCCATCGTGATCACGCCCAATCCTGCGTCTTCGTGACCGGTCACGGCAAGGACGGCAAACCCGATTTGAACTGGGAACAACTGACGCAACCGCGCCAGACTGTGGTCATCTATATGGGATTGTCGCAACTACCGGGAATCGTCGATGGATTGCTGGCCCATGGCGCGGGCGCCGACACCCCCGCCGCCGTCGTGGAAAACGGCACGCGGGAAGGCCAACGGGTCATCACCGGCCCGCTTCAGGATTTGCCGCGTCTGGCGGACGGCGCCGCCAGCCCGGCGCTGGTCATCATTGGCGACGTCGTGACCTTGCGTAATGAGTTGTCGTGGTTTGAAGGCGAAGCCGACAGTGAAACCAATGACCCAACCGACGCGAAACCAAGATAGGCGTGCGCATTCAATAAATTACGCTTAGGCTAGGCGCTTCCAGATGGGGGAGCGGGTGTTTGAGCAAAGTCAGTGGGGGCGGTTTCGGTAGAACGCTCGCGCCGTTCGAGGTGCGCAGCTACCGGTTTCAATGGCCCGCCGACCTTCTGACCTCCTGGGCCTTCGAAATGGAGACGATCATTCTTGGCTGGTTCGTGCTGGTCAAGACCGACTCGGTGTTCCTGCTGACCGTCTTTGCGTCCCTGCAATATATCGGCGCCCTGATCGCCCCGATGTTCGGCGTCGCGGGCGACCGGGTGGGCCGCCGCGCGATGATGTGCGGGATGCGCGCAATTTACGCCGTGCTCGCAGGCGCGCTGATGACGCTCGGTCTTCTGGATATTCTGAACGCGTATCATGTCTTCGCCATCGCCTCCCTGATGGGCGTCATCCGCCCGTCCGACCTTGTCATGCGCAACTCGCTTATCGGCGACACCATGCCGCCCGGTCATCTGATGCCCGCCATTGGGCTGGGCAGAACGACGCAGGATTCCGCGCGCATCGCCGGCGCTTTGGCCGGGGCCGGGTTATTTTCCGCGTTCGGCATCGGCACGGCGTATATATTCGTAGTCGTTTTTTACGCCGCCAGTCTGGTCCTGACGTTCGGCGTATCCGGGGTTCGTCCCGCCGATATCGCCCCCGCCGATCTAGCAGGGGATGACGCTCAACCCGCGCCGCCCAAGGTCTCGCCATGGCGCGATTTGAAGGATGGGCTGATATATGTGTGGCGTACGCCGCCCGTGCGCGCGGTGATGTGGATCGCCTTTCAGGTCAATCTGACCGCCTACCCAATTCTGCTGGGGTTGATGCCCTATGTGGCGCGGGAAATCTATCATGTCGATGAAAACGGGTTGGGCGTGCTCGTCGCCAGCTACGCCAGCGGCGCGTTGATCGGCTCGTTGGCCATGGCGTGGACCGGCGGGTCGCGCCGTCCCTCCGTCTTCATGCTGGTGTTTATCTTCGCCTGGTACGCGCTGTTGGTGGTTTTCGCGCAGATGACCACCCTGCAATCCGGCGCCATCGTTCTGGTTCTGGTCGGCATGACCCAGACGACGGCGATGATCTCCATGGCGGTGACGTTGTTGCGCACGGTGAACGACCGCTTGCGGGGCCGCGTGATGGGCGTGCGGTCGCTGGCGATCTACTCTCTGCCCTGGGGCTTGATGGCGTCGGGCATTTTGGTCGAACAGTATGGATATACGCCAACCGTGGTGATTTACTGCGCCATCGGCGTTGTGTTTACCGCCTTCATCGGTTTCAAATACCGGGACGTCTTGTGGCGCTAATTAATCAGGATTGAGGCATGTTGACGAACGAAGAAAACGACCTGTTGACGCTAACCGGCGCAGCCGTGCCGATGGGCCAGTATTTCCGGCGATTCTGGCAACCCGTCGCGCTGTCCCGGGAATTGCCGGAAGCCGACGGCGAACCGCTCCGCGTCGAGGTGATGGGCGAACAACTGGTCGCCTTCCGGGACACGGAAGGTCGCGTCGGGTTGTTCGACCGGCGCTGTCCGCATCGCGGCGCCGACATGTTCTTCGGTCGCAACGAGGAATGCGGATTGCGCTGCGTGTATCACGGCTGGAAGTTCGATGTGACCGGCAAGGCCGTCGATCTGCCCAACGTGCCGCCCGGCGTGCGCCACCACGACACCGTCCGGATTCAGTCCTATCCAGTGCGTGAATTCGGCGAAATCGTCTGGGCGTATATGGGTCCCCCGGCGGACAAGCTGCCGGAAATACCGCAACTCGAATTCGGCCTCGTCCCGGAATCGCATCGCTATGTCAGCAAGAAGCTGCAGGAATGCAACTGGGCGCAAACGATGGAAGGCGATCTGGACACGTCGCATTTTTCGTTCCTGCACATGCCCGCCCCCAGTGTGGAATCGAACGAAAACCCGGACGCCCCGGCGGACGAACGGCGCCTGCGCTGGATTCGCAACGATCCCATGCCCGATTTTTCCATCAAGGCGCACGAAGCGGGCTTCGTCGTCGGCGGCAAGCGCGATGCGGATGACGGCGACGCCTACTGGCGCATCACCCAATTCATGCTGCCCGCGCACGGCACCGGACCGTCGACCTTCCCCGGCGAAACCTATTTCGGCTTTACCGTGGTTCCGATCAGCGACGAAGCGCATTGGCTCTACGGCTACGCCTGGAACCCGGACCGCCCCCTTGGCGAGGCGGAACGAGCGAAAATGGACGAAGGTCACGGCATTCTGGCGAAGGTCGATGAAAATTTCATCGCCTACCGCAACAAATCCAACGATTACCTGATCGACCGTGACGCGCAAAAACACAGCTCCTACACCGGCGTCAAGGGACTGGCGGAACAGGACGCGATGATACAGGAAACCCAGGGCCTCATCGTCGACCGCACCCGGGAAAGACTGACCGCCACCGACGCCGCCGTCGTGCGCTTTCGCCGCATGGTGATGGAAGGCGCGCAAGCCCTGGCCGAAACGGGCGAAGAACCGGAAGCGCCCTGGCGGCACGACAGCTACCACACAAGACCGGGAAGCTGGATCGCAGCGGACGGCGTCCCCTTCGACGACGTGCTGCTGGAACGCTTCGGCGACCCGCTGGGCCGCGTACCCGTGGAAAGGAATTAGCCATGAAAATGCACGTCACCTTCACCTCGCCCTACGCGCGGCTGGCCCGCATGGTCGTCATCGAAAAAGGGCTTGAGGATCGCGTGGAGGTCCTGGGCGCCCAAACCCGAACGACCGACAGCCCGTATTACGACATCAACCCATCAGGCCGCGTGCCGTATCTGGAACTGGACGACGGGACCGGTTTGGAGGAATCCGCGCTTATTTGCTACTACCTCGACCATCTGGACGGCGCGCCCAGCCTGATGCCGCACGATGACCCCGACCACCTCGAAGCCAAGCGTCTGGAAGCCCTGGCGCGCAGCATGCTGGACGGAATGGGCGTGTGGGGCCGGGAATTCGCCTATCGGCCGCCGGAATTGCGTTCGGACTTCATCATCGGCCACGAAACCGCGCGCGCCTTCCGCATGTGCGATGTCTTCGAAATCGAAGTCGAAAACCCGGTCATGAATGGCCCGGTGAACATGGCGCAATTAACGCTCGCCTGCGCCCTGCACGGTCGCGACAACCGCCCTCAAGGGTTCCACTGGCGCGAAGGCCGGCCAAAACTCGCCGCCTGGATCGACAAGATGGGCGCACGGCCATCGGTCGCCAACACCTTGCCACCGCCGCCGGAACACTAATCGGCGAAGTCACGCAGCACCGTTCCCGGTCGTCCGCAATCGCCGATGATTCCGTTTTCATCGAAGGTCCGAATTCCGTTCACCCAGGTCCCAAACAGCCCGACCGGCCCGGTGTCCAGACGCGACGCGCCGGTGGGCAGGTCGTTCACGCGCCGCTTTTCCCCGCGCCCGACCGTGGCCGGGTCAAACAGGATCATGTCGGCGTGCGCGCCCGCGACCAGACGGCCCCGGTTGTGGAGGCGATAGGCGTCGGCGGGGTTGCTCGTCACCAATTGCACCGCCTGTTCCAGGGTCATATCGCGGCGTTCGCGCGCCCAATGCCCGAACAAATGCAGCCCGAACCCGGCGTCGCACAGAAACGACAGATGCGCGCCCGCGTCGGACAGCGCGATGGTGCTGTTGGGATCGAGCAGTAAATTCTTCACCTTGTCCTCGTCGGTGTTGAACAGCTCGACCTTGAACATCGCGTCCAGGCCGTCCTCCAGCCCAAAATCCAGAAACCAGTCGAACGGCGCCTTGCCGTCTTCGCGCGCCATGTCGCCGACTGTGCGGCCCACCTTGTCTTTGTTTTCCGGTTTGCAGACTTCCTGAATCCACATCGTGTCCCATTGATTGGTGAAGCGGTTCGGCACGCCGGGCGTTTTAACCTCGTCCTTCAAGCCCTGCCGGAACGCCGGGTCCGCCAGCACGGCGCGGTAGCTTTCCGTACCTTCGGCCTCGATGGCGGGGCGCCAGGCGATCAGGGCTTCCAGCGGATAGGGATGGCGCATGGTGAATTCCATGCCAAGCGCGAAGCACCCGACCTGCGCCGTCAATTCGCGCCCGCGCGCCCGCGCCTCGGCGATCTGGCCGATTTCGCGGAACACCCGGTCCGGGTCGCCCGGATCGACGAACATGGCCGCGATCATCAC
>JABJJH010000609.1 GCA_018660965.1 Rhodospirillaceae bacterium
GGGGTAATCGCCGCCTGCATCCCGACGACAACAGCTTCCTGGCCGATGTAAAGATGGCAGAACCCGCCGATCAGTCCCATGCCGTATAGTTGCCCCGCCTTTTCCTCGAACCGGCGGATCAACAGCATTTCCCGGTAATAGCCGAGCATTTCCTCGGCGGTTGGCTTGGGCGTGTTTTTCAACGACGCCTTCGATCGTGTCTTCGTGGATTTCACAGCCATGCGTTACTCCTTCACGCCAACACAATTTTCACAAGCACCCGTATGATACACGCGCCATGGTTTTGAATCAAACAAGGTAAATATTAACAACTCATTGATTTTTAATATAAAAGTATTAATTAACTTGAATTGAGTTAATTGAGGGGTGAGTTTTGAATTTTGGATCTGTTGGGCTTCGAAAAAATACGCCCACGCATGACAATTGCGCATTCGAACGAATTCGAAACACCGTTGGAACGGGGTCGAACGTCAGAAAAATCAGTCTTTCTGTATGCTAACGCCGTGATATTCCCGAATAACACAGACGAGCAGACCGAACATTTTCAGAAATAAACCAGCGTTGGAAACTTACTGATTCAAAATCAGCACATCGTTTTCATGCAGGACGTTAAAAAGATCACGCGCCCGTTCTTCCAGCAAATCGAGATCGAGGTTGTCGCCATCCAGCAAGGCGACGCGATGTTCGATCCGTTTGCGGCGTTCGCGATACATCGCCAGGCTGGCGTCGGCTTCGGCGACTTCCTGGCTTAGGGCGAAATAGGCGAAGAGACCCCGGTCACCCTGAATCGTGTGATATGCGAAATACGCAATCACGCAGGTGCACAATACGGGCATGACGATTTGCCCGGCGCGATGTTGGAGTTCCTGATAGATGCTCATGAGCGCATGGAATCACAGCGCGGGGTCGTCGGTCAATAGGCAATAAATTCCGATAGTTAGCGGAAAATTATGCCCATATATTGGGGGTAATGCGCCAAAATTCCCTATATATGGAACGCTGTCTGATGCATGACAGAATCTCACAGACGACCATGAGATTCATAATCTTAGCGATTTGCTAAAAATCGGGTCCGGCAAATTCTACCGAACCGGCGGCGCGGCCGATTTACCCGGGTCTCACTTTTGATTCGGTAAATCCCTTAAACCGAAAAGCCGCCCAGCTTGGTTTCGAGATACTCGCCGATGCCCTCGCTCCCGCCTTCCCGGCCCAGACCGCTTTCCTTCATGCCGCCAAACGGCGCGGCGGCGGCGGTCGGGTTGATGTCGTTGATCCCGATGATGCCAAACCGGAGCCCTTCGAAGGCGCGCATGGCGCGGGCGATATCGCGGGTATAGACATACGCTGCCAGCCCGTAATGAGTGTCGTTGGCCATCTCCAGTACATCGTCATCATCCTTGAAGGCGATAACCGGGGCGACCGGGCCGAAGGTTTCCTCCCGGTAAATCAGCATGTCGGGGGTCACGTCCCGCAACACCGTCGCGGCGTAGAAATGTCCCTTGTCGAGCCCCCCATCGGACAACCGCGCGCCGCCGCACAGAACTGTCGCCCCCTTCGCCACCGCATCGTTGACCTGGTTTTCAACCTTGGCGACGGCGGTTTCATTGACCAGAGGGCCAATCGCGACACCGTCTTCCAGGCCGCTGCCCGCGCGTAGTTTCGATACCCGTTCGGTCAGGGTTTCCACGAACACATCGACCAAGCTTTCATGCACAAACATCCGGTTCGGGCTGATGCAGGCCTGACCGGTGTTGAGAAATTTCACCAACGCCGCCCCTTTCGCCGCATGCACCGGGTCGGCGTCGGGATATACGATAAAGGGCGCATGACCACCCAATTCCATGGACACCCGTTTCAATTGCCCCGCCGCGCCCTGCGCCAGCATCTTGCCGACACGGGTCGATCCGGTGAACGTCAGCTTGCGCACCGCCGGGTTGGTCGTGAACGCCTCCCCGATGGGCGTGGGGTCCAGCGCGGTCACCAGATTAACCACGCCCGGCGGCACGCCCGCTTCGTCGAATATCTTAAAGAGTTCCACCGCGCACAGCGGCGTCGCGTCCGCCGGTTTCAAGACAATGGTGCAACCCGCCGCGATGGCGGGCGCGATCTTGCGCGTAATCATCGACACGGGGTAATTCCACGGCGTGATCGCGCCGACGACGCCCACCGGTTGATGGGACACGATAAACCGTTGATCCCCGCGCGGGGCTGGAATTGTTTCGCCGTAGACCCGCTTGGCTTCTTCCGCATACCAGAGCAGGAAATCGGACCCGTATTGCACCTCGTTACGGGCCGCGCGCAGCGGCTTTCCCTGTTCCAGACTCATGGTCTGGGCGAGGTCTTCCTTGCGGTCCTGCATAATTTCATACGCGCGGTACAGGATCGCGGAACGTTCATACGCGGTGCGGCCTGCCCAACCCTTGAAGGCGTCCGCCGCAGCGGCGATGGCGTCCGCCACATCAGCTGCGCCGCCATCGGGAACCGATCCCGCGACGTCACCGTTGGCGGGGTTCAAGACGTCGAACCGCGCGCCGCTGGCGGCGTCCCGCCAATCACCGTTGATATACATCCGCTTTGCTCCCGTTTATCTTAACTGCGCAAGAACGCGCCCCCGGCGTATTGCGCCGAAGCGCCCAATTGTTCCTCGATCCGGATCAATTGATTGTATTTCGCCAATCTGTCCGAACGCGACAGCGATCCGGTCTTGATCTGCCCCGCATTCGTGGCGACGGCGAGGTCGGCGATGGTCGAATCCTCGGTTTCGCCGGAACGATGGGAAATGACCGACGTAAAGCCCGCCCGATGCGCCATTTCGACGGTTTCCAGCGTTTCCGACAGGGTCCCGATCTGGTTGACCTTGATCAGGATGGAATTGCCGATGCCTTCCGCGATCCCGCGCGCCAGACGTTCCGGGTTGGTGACGAACAGATCGTCGCCGACCAATTGCACGCGCTCACCCATTTCCCGGGTCAAGGCGGCCCAGCCGTCCCAATCGTCTTCGCTCATGGCGTCTTCAATCGACACGATGGGATAGCGCCCCACGAGGTCGGCCAGATAAGCGACCATGGCGTCGGAATCGAGCGACTTGCTCTCTCCCGCTAGCACATAGGCGCCATCCTTGTAGTATTCCGTCGCCGCGCAATCGAGCGCCAGCACCACGTCTTCGCCGGGTGTGCGTCCCGTCGCCTCGATGGCCTTCATGACGAAACCCAGCGCTTCGTCGGTGGAGCCTACATTGGGGGCGAATCCGCCCTCGTCACCGACATTGGTGTTATGACCGGCGTCCTGCAGCGCTTTCTTCAACGCCTGAAACACTTCCGCCCCGACGCGCACGGCCTCGGCAATGTTTGGCGCCGACACCGGCATGATCATGAATTCCTGGATATCGACCGGGTTATCCGCGTGCGCGCCGCCATTGATGATGTTCATCATCGGCGTTGGCAGCAGATGCGCGTAGGCGCCGCCGATATAGCGGTATAATGGCAGGCCCGCATCCGATGCGGCGGCCTTGGCGACCGCCAGCGACACGCCCAATATCGCGTTGGCGCCCAGCCGCTCCTTGTTGTCCGTCCCATCCAGTTCGCAGAGCAGGGAGTCGATCTTGACCTGATCGTCGGCTTCCAGTCCGGACAGCAGATCGAAGATTTCACCGTTTACCGCATCAACCGCACGCGATACGCCCTTGCCGCCGTAACGCTCGCCGCCATCGCGTAATTCAATGGCCTCATGGCTGCCGGTGGAGGCGCCCGACGGCACGCCCGCGCGCCCGAAGGCGCCGCTTTCCAGGGCGACATCGACCTCGACGGTCGGATTGCCCCGGCTGTCCAGAATTTCACGAGCAATTATGTCCAGAATAGCGGTCATGGGACGGGGTTTCCTTAGGTTCGAATTATGTAGCGTCAGATACGCGCGCCGCTGCGCCCTTTTGACAGGGCGTCGAACGCCATGAGGGTTTCGGCCAGCGCCTTGAATTCGGACAGCGGCACCATGTTGGGTCCGTCGGAC
>JABJJH010000227.1 GCA_018660965.1 Rhodospirillaceae bacterium
CCCGGACATTGAATGTCGGGCCACCGGAATTACCCTTGTTGATCGGGGCGTCGATCTGAAGGAAATCGTCATAGGGGCCGGCGCCGATATCGCGGCCGCGCGCGGACACGATGCCCGCCGTCACCGTGCCGCCAAGACCCAACGGATTGCCAATCGCGATGACCCAGTCGCCGACGCGCGCCTTGGCGGAATCGCCGAATTTCACGAACGGCAATTTGCCGTCCGGTTTGATTTTCAACAGCGCGAGATCGGTCTTCGGGTCACGGCCCAACAAGGTCGCGTCCAATTTAACGCCGTCGTGCAGGGTCACGGCGATTTTATCCGCGCCGTCGATGACGTGATTATTGGTCACGACAAGCCCATCGGCGCTGATGATAAAGCCGGAACCGAGCGAGGTCGCGCGGCGTTGCGGTTGATCCCCACCGCGCCGGTTGAACTGATCGAAGAAATCGCGAAACGGCGACCCTGGCGGAATATCAAACCCGGGGCTTTCCTGACCGCCATTCCGTTCGCTCACCTTGAGCTTTTGCGTCGTCGAGATATTCACCACGGAGGGTAACAATTCTTCGACGATATCCGCGAAACTCTCCGGCGCGCCGCGCGCATCGGCCTGAACCGGTAACCAGACAAGCGCCATGAACAGGGGAATCGCGGCAAGCCAGCCGCCGCGTCGAATTCGACTTTGTCGCACCATAGAGGCCATCCATATTCTCCTTAAACTTACCCTAAACGAACGCCAGACGAATTCGTCTTGTTCCTGACTCCCATATGCGCCGTCCTCGCGAAGCCGTCAATTCCCCGACGAACAACATCATCATATTTCCATAATTTGGCCTCAATAAGGCGAAATCAGCCAAATTCGCCTTATTAACGCGCCAATTTAACGTGGAAAGAGCGTCATTCCTGCCTGGTTCGCTACGTCCTGATCAACCACACGACGCCAAAACCAACAACAGCCGCGACCACGCCGCCGTTACGCAGCACCGACGGCGGAATCGTGATCGCCTGGGCCATCATCCGTTGCATGGCCTCGGGAAACAGCGCGTACAACACGCCCTCGATCACGAGCACCAGCGCCAACGCCGTAAACAGGTCGGACAAGCCCCCGACTCCCTATAGAACGAGCTGACTCGCGACTACTTCCTGGCCTTGCCCTTGATATCGCCAAAGAACCGGAAGAAGTCGCTGTCCGGCGACAACACCATTGTCGTATCGTTGCCAATCAAGCTTTTCTTGTATTCATCCAGCGATTTGTAGAACTGGAAGAACTCCGAGTCCTGACCATAGGCCTTGCCGAGAATCAAATTGCGCTCGCCGTCGCCTTCACCACGAAGCTGTTCGGATTTTCGTTTCGCTTCGGCGATAAGAACGACCTTGTCACGATCTGCGCGCGCGCGGGTCTTCTGCGCCTGCTCTTTACCTTCAGCGCGCAATTCGCGAGCCTGGCGTTCCCGTTCGGTGCGCATCCGTCCGAACACCGCCTGACTGGTTTCCGGCGGCAGGTCGGTTCGCCCGATCCGGATATCAATAATTTCAATACCCAGACCCCGGCTATCCTCCGTCACATCATGTTGAATCTGATCCATCATCGCTGCGCGTTTTGGCGAAAGAATATCGACGAGCTTTACCTTCGCCAGCACCCGACGCAGTGATGGGTTGATCAATTTTCCCAAACGGTCACGGGCGGTCACTTCGTTGCGAACCCGCTGGAAGTACAAGAGCGGGTCGACAATGCGGTACCGTGCAAACGCGTCCACGTTGATCCGCTTCCGATCTTCCAGAAGCACTTCGAATTGTGGCGGATCAAGTTCCAGAATGCGGCCATCGTAAAAAATTACGTCTTCCAGAAACGGCTTCTTGAAGTGAAGGCCCGGATCCTGAATCACGCGTTTGGGTTCGCCAAACTGCATTACGATCGCTTGTTGAACCTGATGAACGGTAAACACGGCGCCGGACACCAAAATACCGCCCACGATGACAACGATGCCGGTGATGGCGAGAATAATTTTATTCATATCTATGTCTCCCCTATCCCGTTATTGGCCCGAATTAGGCGCATTGTTTCGACGGCCGCGCTCGACTTCGGGCAATGGCAAATATGGAACGACGCCACTACCGCCGCCCTTTTGGTCAATAATGACCTTGCGGGCCGAACCCAGAACAGCGCCAAGCGTTTCCAGATACATGCGTTTCCGCGTCACGTCGGGCGCCACCTTGTAGGCGTTGTAGACCGATGTGAAGCGGTCGGCCTCGCCCCGGGCTTCCTGGATCTGCTGTTCACGATAGGCTTCGGCTTCGTTGATGTCCTTTTGCGCCAAACCGCGCGCTTCGGGCACAACCGAATTTGCATAAGCATCAGCCTCATTCTGCAAACGGACCCTGTCCTGACGCGCGCGTTGGACGTCGTTAAAGGCGTCAATCACTTCCGAAGGCGGATCCGATTTTTGCAAATTGACGTTTTCGATAAGGATACCAGCCTTGTAACTGTCCATAATCTCCTGCAAGTGATCTCTCGTTCGGTCCTCAATCTCCCTACGTCCGACGGTTACCGCGCGGTCGAAGGTTTCCTGGCCCACAACTTCACGCATGGCGCTTTCCGCCGCAGCCTTCACCGTTAATTCCGGATCGCGAAGGTTAAACAAGTATTCCTGAGCGTTGCGGATGCGCCACAACACCGTGAAATCCATATCGACGATATTTTCGTCACCCGTCAGGATCAGACTTTCTTCCAGCACGTCCCTGGCGCCCGACCCGCGTTCATTCAATTCCGCCGCGCCGCGATACCCGATATCCACCCGGTTCTGGCGCGTCACCTTCGGCTTGATGACGTCGCCGATAGGGGCGGGGAAATTGTAGTGCAGGCCAGGCCCGGTCAAATTGATCGCCTTCCCAAAGATCAGGACGACGCCCTGCTCATCCGGTTGAACCCGATACAAACCCGTGGCCAACCAGACTGCGGCGACCACCACGATGACAAGGCCAACGCCAAGCGCCGATCCACCGCCGCCGGGAATGAGACTTTTCAGTCTTTCCTGACCTTTGCGAAGAATTTCTTCGAGATCGGGCGGAGGTGTTCCGCCCCCACCGCCACCGCCGCCGCCAGAGCCCCAAGGCCCCTGACCGCCGCCGCCGCTACCGCCGCCGGATTGATTCGACCAAGGCATTTTCTATTTCCCCTTCAAACACTCTTAAAACCGCTGAATTCGTATCGCGTCCACGCCCATGTAACCACCACGCTCAGGTAGTCCTTTCCTAAACCATCGACGATCCCATATAAGTCAGCACACGTATAGGCCAGCATTTACGGGCGCGCAAACGAAAGGCTCGACGCTAGGCTTCGATATTGGAAAGTTTTTGGAGTTTTCAAGTATGCCGCAGGTCACCGAAGAACAAATCATCGAGGCGTTGAAAGGGGTCACCGATCCCGCCCGAAACCAGGACATCGTTTCGTTGGGCATGATTTCAGGCATGGTGGTCAAGGATGGCAATGTCGGCTTCTCCCTCGAAATCGACCCGGACCGCGCCCCGGAAATGGAGCCCGTGCGAAAGGCCGCCGAACAGGCTGTCGATCAAGTCCCCGGCGTGTTGTCCGTCACCGCCGTGTTGACCGCGCATAATGACGCGCCGCAATCGTCCGCCCCACCGCCCCATCAACACGGCCCTGCGGGCGACCCCGGACGCGAGATGGTGCCGGGCGTCCAGCACATCGTCGCGGTCGCATCCGGCAAGGGCGGCGTCGGCAAATCGACCACGGCGGTGAATATCGCGCTGGGACTGGCCGCCGCCGGACATCGCGTCGGCATTCTGGACGCCGATATATACGGACCGTCGTTGCCCCGCATGATGGGCGTAACTGGTCGACCGGAAAGCCCCGATGGGGAAAAACTGGCGCCAATGGAAAATCATGGCGTGAAGATCATGTCGATGGGATTCCTGGTGCCCGAAGACACGCCG
>JABJJH010000498.1 GCA_018660965.1 Rhodospirillaceae bacterium
CGTAGGTGAATTCAGTTTGGGCGCGAATACCACACCAGGGGCAACGAATTTCCAACATCTGGCGTCCTCCCGGTCAGTGCGCGTTGGCGGTGGCGCCGGCGCCCCGCTCGTCGATGACGGCGCCGGTCTCGAACCGTTTCAAGGTGAAGCGTTCGTTCAATTCGTGCGGCTGGTCGTTCGCAATGGTGTGGGCGAACACCCAACCCGACCCCGGCGTCGCCTTGAAACCGCCGTAACACCAGCCGCCGTCGATATAGAGGCCATCGATGGGCGATTTGCAGATGATCGGGCTGCCGTCCATGGTCATGTCCATGACGCCGCCCCAGCTTCGCATCAGGCGCAGGCGGCTAAACGAAGGGAACATCGTCAGCAGGGATTCCACGGCGTCCTCGATGCGGGGAAAATTGCCCCGTTGCGCGTAGGTCGGGTAGAAATCCAGATCGCCGCCAAAGACCAACTCGCCCTTGTCCGACTGGCTGACATAGGCGTGCGCGGCGCCCGATGTGACCACCATGTCGAGGCAGGGTTTAAGCGGTTCCGACACCATCGCTTGTAGCACATGGGTTTCGAACGGCAGGCGCAGCCCGGCCATGGCCGCCAGATGGCCGGTGTGTCCGGCGACCGCCGTGCCGATCTTGGCCGCCTTGATCGCGCCGCGCGTGGTTTGCACGCCAACGGCGCGGCCGCCTTCGATATCGATGCCTGTCACTTCGCAATTCTGGATGATGTCCACGCCATATGAATCGGCGCCGCGCGCATAGCCCCACGCGACCGCGTCGTGCCGGGCGGTCCCGCCGCGTGGCTGCAACAATCCACCCTGCACGGGAAACCGCGCATCCGGCGACGCGTCCAACGCGGGAATCATGGCTGCGACCGCGTCGCGTTCCAGATATTCCGCGTCGATACCGTTCAGGCGCATGACGTTGCCCCGGCGCTTGAAGGCGTCGCGCTGGGCGTCGGAATGGGCCAGGTTGATGACGCCGCGCTGGGAAAACATGACGTTGAAATTCAAGTCCTGGCTCAACCCTTCCCATAATTTCAACGAGTGTTCGTAAAACAACGTGTTGCCGGGCTGGGCGTAATTGGATCGCACGATGGTCGTGTTGCGTCCGGTGTTGCCGCCGCCCAGCCAGCCTTTTTCCAGCACCGCGATATTGGTCAGGCCGTGGTTCTTGGCCAGGTAATAGGCGGTCGCCAACCCGTGCCCGCCGCCGCCGATAATGATGACGTCATAGGATGGTTTGGGGTCGGGGGACCGCCACGCCTTCGGCCAGTTCCGGTGACCGGTCAGGGCGTTACGCGCCAGGCTGAAGATGGAATAGCGGGCCATGGTGATGCGCCTCTAGTCTTCCGGCCAGACGGCGCCGCCGACCACGATGGACTCGACGTTGAGTTTTTTATCGCCGGTCAGGATGGCGCCCAGACTGTCGTAATATTCAAACGAACCTTCTTCGAGCGACAGGATTGTCGCGTCGCCGGGGGACCCCGGTCGCAGCGAACCCAAATCCGGACGGCCGATTGCGCGCGCCGCGTTTTCGGTCACCGCGCGGATGACGTCGGGTAATGGCACGCCCATGCAATGGAATTTCGACATGGTGACCAGCACGTCGAAGGCCGGGCCGTCGATGCTGACGACGTGGACGTCGCTGCTGATCACGTCGGGGACAAAGCCGTTGTCGATCATCGCCTGGGCGACAGTGAAATCGAACGAGCCGCGCCCGTGGCCGACATCATAAATCACGCCGCGGTCGCGCGCCGCTTCGACTTCGGCGCGGATATTCCGCTCGGCGTCGACCAAGGCGTTGGGGAACATGCGGCAACAATGGGTCAGGATGTCGCCGGGGCGCAAGCGTTCCAGTATGTCGCGGCGGTGCGGTGGGGTCGGGCCGATATGCACCATGACCGGCAGCTTCAATTCCTCCGCCGCCTCGATCGCCAAATCCAGTGGCGTCACGCCCAGATCGCCGGATACGTTGCCGCCCAGGCGTACTTTGACACCGACAATCAGGTCGGCGTGTTCGCGCGCGACATCGATGCAGGCGCTCGGGTGCAACAATCGCAAATCCGCCGATTCGCCGAC
>JABJJH010000589.1 GCA_018660965.1 Rhodospirillaceae bacterium
CCGCCAACGCCGTACACGCCAAGGGGGGCCCGTTGTACACGTCCCTCACCCGCGATCAGCCGGCGTTGTGTCAGGCCGCCATTGATGCGGGTGGGGAAATGGGCTGGGCGTATCGCGAGGATTTGAATGACCTGCCGCATGGCCTGGGCGACCATATCGGCTGGGTTCAGCAGACCCGGGGCGGCCGGTTCCGCGCCAGCGCCGCCCGGTCCTATCTGCGCCCGGTGAAGCGCCGCCCGAATTTACAGGTCGTCACCAACGCCCTCGTTCATCGGGTAATCCTGGACGGCAAGCGCGCGGTCGGGGTCGAGTTTTCGCGCGGCGGCGCCGTGGAGCGCGCCGACGCCGCAGGGGAGGTGATCGTTTCCGCCGGGGCCATTGGTTCGCCTCATATTCTGCAACTATCCGGCATTGGCGACCCCGACCACTTAGGCCGCATCGGCGTTGACATAAACCATGCGCTGAAAGGCGTCGGCAAGAATTTTCAGGATCATTTTCTTGTGCGGGTGCAGGCCGAAGTAAAAGGCATCGCGACCTTGAACGAACGCTCTCGCGGCATTCGCTTCGCGGGCGAGTTGATGAAATATGTCCTGAACGGTCGCGGCATGCTGACCTACGCCGCATCACTGGTGGCCGCGTCGGTGAAGGCGTTGCCCGAATCGGCGACGCCCGACGTTCAGGCGCTGTTCGCCTCGGCAAGCTACGCCCCCGGTTCGAAACGGCAATTGGATACAAAGCCCGGCATGACGTCGGGCCTGTGGCAGATGCGGCCGGAAAGCCGGGGCTATGTCGAAGCCCAATCGACCGACCCCCATGAACAACCGGCGATCAATCCGAACTATCTGGCCGAGGATCGCGACCGGCGCAGCGTTATCGCGGGCATGCGGCTGGTGCGGACCTGGTTCAATTCGCCCGCCCTGAAGCAATTTCTGGTCGCCGAGACCGTTCCGGGCCCGGACGTCCAAAGCGACGATGAGTTCCTGGCCTATGCGCGCCAGAACGGCACGACGGTGTTCCATGCGACCTGTTCATGCCGGATGGGGCCCGACCCGATGGCCGTGGTCGACGACCGGTTGCGCGTGCACGGGATGGAAGGGCTGCGCGTCATCGACGCATCCGTCATGCCGGCGGTGACGTCGACCAACACCAACGCGCCGACCATCATGATCGCCGAAAAGGGCGCTGCGATGCTGAAAGAGGACGCACAGTCGCAGCAAGGCGCCGCCGCATGACCGACCCTCGGTTTGGCGAAAAAGAACAGCTGACATGAGCTATCGCATTACCCCAATAACACCAGCCGGTGAGCGCGTTATCGCCGCCGCCAGCACCCTCATAGAACCATTTCAGGAACGCGCCGACGCGGCGGACCGGGCGAACGAGATTTGCGCGGTCAACTATACGGACATGCAACGCTCGGGCGTTGCAGCCGCGTTCGTGCCGGAAGAACTTGGCGGTCTGAATTTGCGCTCCCTGCATGACTGGATTTTGACCATCGCGACGCTCGCCAAGGGCGACGGGTCCGCCGCAATCGCCATCAGCATGCATCTGTCGACAACGCGGGGACTGGCCGCCCTGTATCGCGCAAGCGAAGCAGGCTCCCCGCCATATATTCGGGCCAAAAATATCCTCGAAGCGGTGGCGAAAGGCGAGATGCTGATTTGCTCCACCACCACCGAACGGGGCACGGACAACCTTCATCCCCTCAGTGAAGCGGTCTGGAACGAAGAGGGCTGGATTCTGAATGGCGCGAAGCATTTCGTCACCATGTCGCCGTTGGCGACCCACGTCGCGACCAATGTGCGCATGCGAGATGAAGACGGCGACCATATCGCCAACGTCCTGCTGCCCATGAACACCGAAGGGGTCCAGCCGCAGGGCGATTGGGATGCGCTGGGCATGCGCGCGTCGGGCAGTCAGTCGGTGACCTTCGAAAACTGTCTGGTTCCCCACGACGCCTTGCGCAAGATCGGCCCCTGGGGCAAGTGGAGCACGCCCGTCCTGGTAAACCGCACCCTGGCGAATGTCCCGCTGGTCGGCGCGTTCCTGGGCATCGCGGAAGCGGCGTTTCAATATGCGGTGGATGCGCAATTGAGCGCAAAGAGTTCCAAGGAAAGGCCCGGCGTACATCACGCGCTGGCGGAAATGGAGATTTCCCTGGCGACCGCGCAAAGTATTCTGGCGCGGCTTGGGGAGATGATGGACGACTTCATGGCGACCACAAAAGGCGGCGCGACGGCGACCTATGAACAAGGCCATGAATTGATGAAGGACTATCAAAGCGCGAAATGGGTCGTGAACCGGCACGCCATCGACATCGTGAGTCAGGCGATGGATTTGAGCGGCGGCGGCGGGTTTCTGGCCCGCAACCCGTTATCCCGGTTGTATCGCGACGTCCGGGCGGGACCGTTCATGCAACCGTATTCCCCGATAGATGCGCGAGACTACATGGGCAAGGTGCTGCTGGGCGCCTACCCGGAAGAATGATGGCAGGTGTCACCGCAGTATTAAAGCAATGTGATTCAAGAGCTTATTAGACCGGAAAGTTCAATCGGTATTTTCGCTTCTATAAACTCTTGGGCCAGTTTCATTCTCCATGCCCCTGCATCATCGAACTCTACGTAAAGGACACCTTGATAGTCTGACGGAAATTCGATGCCTCCTCTATGCAGCGCGCATACTCTAGATCGACCTAGTTTTCCGATAAAATAACCCAACTCCAAAATCACATTTTGCCTCGCTCTCGGCTTAGCCACCTCTGGGGCTCCCGCGACGCCACCAAAATCATCTGGAGTCAGGAGAACAATCGCGAAGCCAATATCACCTGAGTGAGTTTCAAATTTCTCGATTATTGTTTGACCGGAGCTCGCTTGCTCATGAAGAATTATTGGTTGAAGGCCAATCTTTTCTATAAACCTTGCGGTTCCTTCTTTCGCTTCGTTGTCGTGTCCATGGACTATGAACACTTTCCGAGAATTAGAATTTGATGTCGACTGTTGAATATCTGAATGAGCAACATTGTCGTCTGAGCCTAGGTTATTTTCTGTCTCAGCCTCTCCTTGCGCTATCAAACCTTGCAAGCGACCAATTTGCGCAAAAAACGCACCTTCCGAATTCCAGTCATCATCCAAATCCTGGAATGTTTTTGCCTCTTCAAGACCCAAGGTAGATTCAAGAAATGTGGATACTTTTTTAGACCAATTGGTCTTATCGCCTGACATTACGAGGTCAGCACTTTCTGAAACGTAAAGTGACAGCTGATTTAACACTGAGCTTTTCATCCAAATACCCCCCTCACTTCGGTCGCGTGTTCAGCGTCGCCAGGGTGTAGCCCGCCAGATCGGACGTGGTTTCCGGATCCAGGGTCAGCCCGCGCGCGATGAAGCGTTTTACCGTGCGGATTTGCGGGATGTCGTACTCCATCATGCGCGCCAGCAGCGCGTCCACCGTCTCGTCCAAATTTTCCGTGGCAACCACGCGGCCGACCAGACCGATGGCGAGCGCAGTTTGCGCGTCGATTTCATCCATGGAGTAGATCATGTCGGCCAGCGCCTTGGGCGAGACCTTGGTCAAGGCGGACATCGCCAGGGTCGGCGCGGTGCCGTGCGTCATTTCAGGCAGGGAAAACCGCGCCCCATCCCCCGCGATGGCGACGTCGGACCCGCCCACCAGCGCGCAGCCGAACCCCAGCGCGCGGCCCTGAACGACGCTGATGATTGGCGCCGGGCAATCGCGGAACGCCTTGTACACCGCCAGAATACGGGCCATGACCTTGCCGTGCAGGACATAAGCGGAATCGGGCGCGGCGCCCGGCGGCTTGCCCTTGCCGCGTTCACGACCGGTGCAGAAATCCGCGCCGTTACCGCGCAGCACCACGGCGCGCAGATCGTCTTCCTTGCCCAGATCCTGCATGAGGGTGGTCAGGCGCGTCAGCATCGCACTGTTGATTGGATTGCCCGCGCGCGGACGGTTGAAG
The DNA here is from genome assembly GCA_018660965.1 of Rhodospirillaceae bacterium. GTDB lineage: Bacteria > Pseudomonadota > Alphaproteobacteria > UBA8366 > JABJJH01. Next base: position 3,974 of record JABJJH010000589.1, read on the forward strand.
GTGACATGGGCGAACGGCCCCTTTCGTTCGAACAGGATTTGTTGCGCCATGGTCGCGTCCTAAGTTTCTGAATTCAGGCGCGGTGAATCGCGCGCCAGATTTTTTCCGGCGTGACCGGCATTTGCAAATGCGTCACGTCATAGTCGGACAAAGCGTCCACGATGGCGTTGACCACCGCCGCCGGCGCCGGAGTCGTGCCGCCTTCGCCTCCGCCCTTCGCGCCCATCAGATTGGTCGGCGTCGGCACTTCGTTGTGGCCGACGGCGAAGGACGGGAATTGATCCGCGCGCGGCATGACGTAATCCATGAACGACCCGGTCAGAAGCTGCCCCGTCGTCGGGTCGTAGGCAACTTCTTCCCACAACGCCTGCCCCACGCCTTGGGCGATGCCGCCATGCACCTGCCCGTCGACGATCATCGGATTGACGACGGTTCCCACGTCATCGACCGCCGCATAGCGCGTGATGGCGACCGCGCCGGTGTCCGGGTCAATCTCCACCTCCACCACATGGCA
>JABJJH010000590.1 GCA_018660965.1 Rhodospirillaceae bacterium
AAGCCGACATATTCCGACTGCAACACGCCCAGCGCGATGCCGCCGCACACACCCGCGTCAATGGCGTTGCCGCCCGCCTCCAATATCTGGAACGCCGCCTGGGCCGCCAGATAATGACCGGCGGCGGCCATGTGACGCGTCCCGATAATGCGGGCGCGGGTCGGTGATGCGCTCATGGGTGATCTCCTGAATTCGGGCAGGTTTCCAATGTACGTTACAGGCGCGCCCAGCGGAAAGCGAGTGCATCGCCACCTATTCGGCTCTCAATTGACATCTGCCCGTCACGCTAGGCAATCTACACACATGACTCATACAGAAAACGTGGCAATCGCCAAAAACGTAAATCTTATCGCCCATTTGGACATTCCCGGCGGCGGCCAAGTCGAAGTGCGCGACGGTCTCGCTATTGTCGGCCATATCGACCCGCCGCACGGCACCAGTCTTATCGACGTATCCGACCCCAGCAACCCTCGCGTTCTCGCGCGCATCAATCTGACGGGGACCGCGTCGCATAGCCACAAGGCGCGGTTCGCGGGCGACCGGGACCTGATGGTCGTCAACAGCGAAATGTACGACCGTCACTTCCTGCGCAAGGGGTACGAAATTCCCCGCTTGAAGGCGGAAGCCATTGCGCGGGATGGGCGCGAACCGACGGATGGCGAACTGGCGTCGCTGCTTCACGCGCCGGTCGAGCGGATGGCTGAACTGCATGCGATCGCCGAACACGGCTATCAAGATGGCGGGTTCAAGGTTTACGACATCGCCGACCCGTCAGCGCCAAAGCTGATTTCGTTCCAACGCACCGGCGGCGTGGGCGTGCACCGGTTCGATTGCGACGCCGATTACGCTTACATCTCCACCGAGATGGAGGGCTATATTGGCAACATCGTCGTCATTTACGACATCGCCGATCCTACGAAGATACGCGAAGTCTCACGGTGGCACATACCGGGTCAACACGTCGCGAGCGGCGAGACGCCGGATTGGGACGGTGTGAAAAATCGGGTGCACCATGGGCTGCGCGCCGGTGACGAATTATGGGTTGGCTGCTGGCACGCTGGATTCCGGGTGGTCGATCTCGCCGACATCCATAACCCGCGAACGGTCGCCGCGCACAATTATCATCCCCCCTTCCCGGAACCGACGCACACGGTCCTGCCGCTGCCCCACGAAATTGACGGGCGGCGTATCGCCATCTGCGTCGACGAGGAACACCCCCATGCGACCGGTCAACCGCACGCCTTCCTGTGGGTTTTCGACGTCACCGATTATGACAACATCCAGCCGCTTTCGACCTTTCATGTCACCGATTTCGACGCCCCATGGGCGCGCGCGCACCTGGATACTGATGGGAATTACAATCAACAAAGACCGGAAATTTACGGACCCGGCGCGCACCAGTTCCAGGAACATATGCGCGACAACCTGGTGTATTGCACCTGGTTCAGCGCCGGGCTGCAAATTATCGATATTTCCGATCCCCTCAAGCCGGTTGAACGCGGTTTCTACATACCCCAACCCGCCGACGGCTTTCCCGCGCCGCAAAGCAACGACGTGGACGTAGACAAGAACGGAATCATCTATCTGATCGACCGCGTGAACGGCCTCGATATTCTCGAATTGACGGAATAGAGGCGTTCACTTGATCGCATCAGGCGAACAGCCGCATACTATGACCGTGATCGAGACATAACCGGGAGAGACCGTCATGACCGCCACGCACACCAGCACCACGACCAACGCAGACGCAATCGGGCGATTCGTCACCACCATCGGCGGGCGCAATTTTCCGCTTGAAGTGCTGGACGCCGCCCGCATGGCGCTGGTGGATTCGATTGGCGTCGCCATTGGCGGCCACGGCGAGGACGTTGAAATATCCGTGCGCAAGGTCGCCGAGCGATGGGGCACGACGGGAACCGCGCAAATCATCATGGGCGGCAAGGCCACGTCCGCGGCGGCGGCCATGGTCAACGCGACGATGGGCCACGCGCTGGATTACGACGACACCCATGTCGGCGCCGTCGCGCATTTATCGAACCCCATCTGGGCGGCGGCCCTGGCGGTCGGCGCCAATGAAGGGGCCAGCGAGCGCGATATCCTGAACGCTTATATCGCCGGCTTCGAAGTCGGCGCGCGGGTCGGCGGCGACGGGTTCGGTTCCGCCGCCAATATGCGCGGCCTGCATTCCACCGGCGTTTTCGGCTGCCTCGCCGCCGCCGTGGCGGCGGGCGTTCTGTTGGGTCTGGACGAAGACGGCATGGCGTCCGCACTGGGCGCCGCGGCGACGCAAACCAGCGGCCTGACCGCGTCGTTCGGCACCATGTCGAAACCTTTTCATGCGGGCAAGGCGGCGTTGAACGGGGTCTTGTCGGCGGAACTGGCCCGCGATGGCTTCGTCGCCGCGACCGATTTGCTGGAAGCCGAAGGCGGCCTGGCCAAAACCTTGATTCAGGATGGCTCCATCGCCATCAAGCCGCTCGATTTTTCCCAGCATTGGGAATTGACCCGCAACACTTTCAAACCCTACGCCGCGTGCCTTTTGACCCACCCGGTCATCGACGCGGCGCGGGCGCTCGCCGACCAGGCCAAAAACCGGGACATCGCCGAAATCCATGTCGACGTGAACCCGGCCTGCATCAAACTGGCCGGGAAGCCGCATCCCACCACCGGCCTGGAAGGCAAATTCAGCGCCGCGTATTGCACGGCGCTGGCGTTAACCGGCCACCGCGCAACATCCATCGATTTCACCTCGGAACAAGTCAACGACCCCGAGCTTCAGAGCCTGTTGCAGCGGGTGCGGTTGTCCCCGGACGACGCCATGGACATGCGCTCGGCGCATATGCGGATCGACTTCACCGACGGCGAACCGCTGGAAGCCCATACGGACATGGCGCTCGGTAACCCGAGCAACCCGATGGATTGGGCCGACATGCGCCGCAAATTCATGGCGATGGTCGAACCCGTGCTGGGCGCGGAATCGGAAACGCTGTTCGATCTGCTGCGCAATTTTGGCGAGGACGGCCAGTTGGAGAAGATCAACGGGCTGTTAAGCCGGTAACGGACGCAAACACGTTCATTTAAAATTCGTTCCCTCCCCGGCGCCGCCATCCGGCGCTTGATACAGGCGCGTGGATCACTCCGCGCGTGACATCCTTGGAACCGGCCCGCAATATAATACGGTTAATCAGGGAGATATTTGAACAATGGACTTAAAACTTACCGGCCAGGTCGCACTGGTCACGGGCGCCGCATCCGGCATTGGCCAACACCTCGCCCAGGGATACGCGGCGGCTGGCGCCAAAGTGGTCGTGAACGACATCAACGCCGACGGGGTGGCGCAAACCGTCGACACCATCAAAGCCCAGGGCGGCGACGCCCTTGGCGCCCCCGTGGACATTACCGAATTATCGGCGGTGGAAGGCATGATCGCAGATGCGACGAAAGCCTTCGGACAAGTCGACATCGTGGTGAACAACGCCGCATTGCTGACCGAACACACGCTCTATCTGGAAACCGATCCAGCGTCGTGCGAACGCGAAATTCGCGTCATCCTGTTCGGCACCATGCATTGCATCCGCGCCGCCCTGCCCGGCATGATCGAACGCAATCACGGCAAGATTTTGAACATCGCGACCGACGCCGCCCGCGTCGGACAAGAACGCGAAGCGAACTATTCCGCCGCCAAGGGCGGGGTGATTTCCTTCTCCAAATCCATCGCCAAGGAAGTCGGACGACACAATATCAACGTCAACGTATTGTCGCCGGGCGCCACGAATTCGCCCATGCGCATTGGCCTGCAGGAAGGCCTGAAGGAAAAACTGGGCGAGGAACGATGGCTCGCGCGGGAAGAAAAGGTGAAACGCCTGTACCCCTTGCGCCGCATTGGCGAGATGGAGGACATCTCCAACACCGCAATGTTCCTGACATCGGACGTTGCGCGGCATATCACGGGTCAGGTGCTCAGCGTGAATGGCGGCTTCGCCATGGTTGGCTAACCGCCACCCACTATCATTTGGAGGAAAGACGTGGACGACATTCTGTTAACGGAAATTCGTGGTCATGCGGCGATTTTGACCATGAATCGGCCGGACAAGTACAACGCGCTCAGCGACGAATTGTTGCGCGCCATCGGCGACAAAGTGCATGAACTGGACGCTAATGACAGCGTTCGCGGCATTGTCCTGACCGGCAGCGACAAATTTTTCTCGACCGGGGCCGATCTCGGCAGCGCCTTGAAAGCCCAGGATCTGCCAAGCACCCACGCCATGTTGGCGCATTTCGACCACTGCAACCGCGCCATCGAAAAATCACGCAAGCCGGTGGTCGCCGCGATCAACGGGTTCTGCCTGACCGGCGGGCTGGAAGTGGCGCTGGCCTGCGACATCCGCATCGCCGGATCGGGGTCTAAATTCGGCGTCACGAGT